>JARBUB010000007.1 GCA_029239905.1 Clostridia bacterium | reverse complement strand
AATCCTGAACATCCTGTGGCTAGAGGCACTGCTCAGAACCCTGATATATACTTCCAAGGAAGAGAAGTACAGAATCCATTTTTCAATGCAGTTCCTGATATTGTAGAAAACTACATGCAGGAATATAAAAAAATCACTGGAAGAGAATATCACCCCTTTGACTATTACGGAGACCCTGAAGCTGAAGACATCATAGTAGCGATGGGATCTATATGTGATACTGTCTACGAGGTTGTTGACTATCTAAATGGAAAAGGCGAAAAAGTAGGCATCATAAAAGTCCATTTATACAGACCATTCTCCGAAAAATACTTCTTTAATGTCTTCCCTAAGACGGTGAAGAGAATAGCCGTCCTGGACCGTACAAAGGAACCTGGTTCCCTTGGTGAGCCCTTATACTTGGATATAAGCAAGCTTTTCTTTAATGAAGAAACTCAACCGATTATCGTCGGTGGTAGATATGGATTGGGTTCTAAGGACACAACACCATCTCATATCTTGTCGGTATTTGATAACTTAAAATCAGAGCATCCAAAGAATGGTTTCACCATAGGAATCGTGGATGATGTATCTAATACATCCTTGCCTGAAGGTGATATTATTGACACTACACCAGAAGGCACCATCCAATGTAAATTCTGGGGACTGGGCTCAGATGGTACAGTCGGAGCAAACAAGAGCGCCATTAAGATTATTGGGGATGATACAGCTTTATATGCTCAAGGATATTTTTCCTATGATAGTAAAAAATCCGGAGGTACCACAGTATCTCACTTAAGGTTCGGGAAAAAACCTATAAGGTCTCCTTATCTGGTTTATAATGCGGACTACATCGCTTGTCATAACAAATCCTTCTTATATAGTTTTGATGTTTTGAAAGGATTAAAGAAAAACGGAAGCTTTGTACTTAATTGTCCATGGGATAAGGATGAGCTTGAAGATAAACTGCCCTCATCAGTTAAGAGATATTTAGCTAAAAACAATGTAAAGTTTTATATTATAGATGCAATTGCCATTGCTGGTGAAATCGGGCTTGGAAACAGAATTAATATGATTATGCAAGCGGCATTCTTTAAGCTGGCAAATGTAATATCCGTTGAAGATGCAGTAAAGTATTTAAAGAAATCTATTACTGATATCTATGGCAAAAAAGGTGACAAAATAGTTGAAATGAATAAAATGGCTGTAGACAGGGGCATAGATTCGTTAAAACAAATTAGCATCCCTGAGCATTGGGTCAATGCTAAAGATGAAGAGAAACCTATAAAAAATGAACCTGACTTTATCAAAAATATTCAGCGTGTGATGGCAAGAAATGAAGGTGACGATCTTCCCACAAGTGCCTTTGTTGGAATGGAAGATGGCACTTTTCCTCTCGGCACATCAGCTTATGAAAAGCGCGGTATTGCAACGAATGTTCCTGAGTGGCAACCGGACAAATGTATCCAGTGCGGCCAATGCGCATATATCTGCCCTCACGCAACTGTGAGACAGTTCCTGACTAGTGAAGAGGAAAAGAAAAATGCTCCAAACGATTTTATTATAGAGCAAGCATCAGGTAAGGGTTTGGAAAGCTATGGATATAGAATACAGGTAGCTCCATTGGATTGTACCGGTTGCGGCAACTGTGCTGATATATGTCCAGCTGAATTGGGAATACGCAATGACACTAACTCCAAAGGAGGATGTGCTTGATCGTAATACTCTAAAAGGCAGTCAACTGGTCAGACCTCTCCTAGAGTTTAATGGAGCGTGCCCTGGATGTGGAGAAACACCATATATCAGGCTTTTAACACAGTTGTTTGGTGAAAGAATGATCATTTCAAATGCAACTGGATGCTCCTCAATCTGGGGTGCAAGCGCTCCATCTATTCCTTATACTACCAATGCCGAAGGCAAGGGACCAGCTTGGGCAAATTCATTATTTGAAGATAATGCCGAATATGGTTATGGTATTTTCTTAGGTGTGAAGCAAAATCGTGAAAAGCTTGCAGACTTGATGAAAGCTGGCTTGGAATCTGATTTTGATGAGAACATCAAAAATTCCTTTGGTCAATGGCTTGAGAGCTTTAGCAATGGTGAAGCTTCGAAAAAAGCATCCGCAAGGGTTCTAGAAGTTTTAAAGGATTCCAAATATGCTAGCAATAAAATTGCCAATGAAATACTGGATAGAAAAGATTATCTTGTCAAGAAGTCTCATTGGATTCTTGGTGGAGATGGTTGGGCATATGATATAGGTTATGGCGGCGTTGACCATGTTCTATCTATGGGAGACGATGTTAATTTATTTGTCATGGACACAGAGATATACTCCAATACCGGCGGTCAGGCATCAAAATCGTCACAAACCGGTCAAGTTGCAAAGTTCGCAGCAGCAGGTAAGAAGACAAGGAAGAAAGATTTAGGTATGATGGCTATGAGCTATGGCTATGTATATGTAGCTCAGATTGCAATGGGAGCAAATATGAACCATACAATTAAAGTAATTGCAGAAGCTGAAAGGTATCCGGGACCATCCCTGATTATCGCCTATGCGCCATGCATCAGCCACGGAATCAAGGTTGGAATGGGAAGCAGCATGAAGCAAGAAAAGTTTGCTGTGGATTCTGGTTACTGGCATCTATACAGATATAATCCACTATTAAGAGAAGAAGGTAAAAACCCATTCTTACTGGAATCAAAGGAACCCGTTTCTCCTTATAAAGACTTCTTGCAAAGTGAGATACGCTACTCATCATTAAAGAATGTATTCCCTGATGTAGCAGAAAGATTATTTGATGAATCAGCAAAGAATGCAAGAGAACGATATGAAACATACAAACGTTTTGCTGAAATGAAATACTAATAGAAAAATCCCCAGATGGCTAGCCAAATGGGGATTTTTTTAGTTACTTTTCATTCGAATCTACATATTCTTTTGCATTTCTGACTTGAATCTCACTAGGAATATTTACATTGGAAACAGGTTTGGCGTCCTCCTCATTTGCCCATGCTGCTGTATCATGTTTTTCAATAGGCATTGCAACAAACTTTTCTTTGAATTTATTGGACATGTGTAAGCCTCCTTTGAATACCGTGATTGGATTACATCTATATTTTATGAAGATTCTTTGTTTTCATCATATTATTTTATATAAAACTTATGGATTGTTTTAAGTGAAATGGATAAAATGTAATTAATATGAAATCATTAGACTGAAAATCAGATGCTAAACCATTGGTATTGCTATCGTAAATTGTATCTGTTATCATATTATTTGTACAAAAGCACAAAAATATATTAATAAAAATGAGGGAAAAGAATGAGCCCAGATAATACATTGGATGAGAAAGAACCCAAACATCAGCGGCGGGTTCGATATAAAGGCACTCACCCTAAAACTTTCAAGGAAAAATACAAAGAACTGCAGCCAGAGCAATATGCTGATGATGTGGCAAAGGTTATTCAGAAGGGCCGTACTCCTGCAGGTATGCATATTTCAATCTGCGTTAAAGAAATATTAGAATTCCTGCAAATTAAACCAGGTCAAACTGGATTAGATGCAACCCTAGGTTATGGCGGTCATACGTTAGCGATGCTTAAATGTTTAAATTCAAAGGGGCGCTTGTATGCAACTGATGTGGATTCTCTTGAATTACCGCGCACCAAAGACCGTTTAGAGCGTTTGGGTTATGGCTCTGAAATATTAGAGATCAAGCAAATGAACTTTTCTCAAATAGATCAACTCGTTCCCGAATCAGGGCTTTTTAATTTTGTATTGGCCGATCTGGGTGTTTCTTCTATGCAAATAGACAATCCCGAAAGAGGATTTTCATTTAAGACCGAGGGACCACTGGACTTACGACTTAATCCGTATATGGGCAAGTCTGCAGCAAGTCGCTTGAAAAAAATGTCGTTAGATGAATTACAATATATGTTGATAGAAAATGCTGACGAGCCTCACGCTGAAGCAATTGCTCGCGCCATTATTTCAAGCACAAAAAAAGGAATTGATATATCAACAACAACACAGCTCCGAGATATCATCAAGGAAGCGCTAAAATATGTTCCAAAGATCAGTGAGGACGACATTAAAAAGTCCTGTCAACGATGCTTTCAAGCACTCAGAATTGATATCAATAAAGAGTTTGATGTGTTAGACGAATTTTTAGAAAAACTTCCTGATGTTCTTGCTGAAGGTGGGCGCGTTGCCATTCTTACGTTTCATTCGGGAGAAGATCGTCGTGTAAAAAAATCTTTTCAACGCTTCTTCCGCGAAGGTGTTTATAGTGCGGTAGCCCCTGATCCTATTCGTCCATCAGCAGAAGAATGCTTTGCCAATAGCCGTGCACGTTCTGCTAAATTGCGTTGGGCGATCAAAGCTTAATAAAATATACCTGCAACAGAAACCCCGCCAGTTTTAAACTGGCGGGGTTTATATATTTTCTATTCCATAGGGTTCCCCCAACAATTGACCTATCGTCATTCAAGTACGCGATTAGGCTTCTGTGGATATTGAAGTCCTCGGACGCTTGGCGTTCCCAATAATTACAGGTGCACACTCAATGACAACCCAGATTGCAAGAATAAGATAAATCAAGCATAGAACCGGAACAATAATATTCGTACCAACCGGCATCATGAAGCTTCCTTCTTTGAAGGTATATGATTTGAAGGTGTTGAACAAAGCCCAGGTGCTCATGACGAACATGAAGATAGAAGGAATAATTGTTGTAAGCCAAGCCTTTCGATTTTTAGCGGTTCTTTGCAGCCATACTGTAATCCCGATTAGTGCTAGGGCAGCCAACAGCTGATTGGATGAACCAAAGGTCTTCCAGAACAGACTCCAGATTGCGATGGGTTTCCCAGCCGGATCTGTCAGGTTAATCGACATCAGTACAAGTGGAATTCCGCCAATCAATAAGGTTGATACAATACGTCCAGTCCAGCCTTTCCAGCCTGTAAGTTCTTGCACGATAAATCGACCCAGTCGGGTGCAGACATCCAGGGTGTCATAGACGAAAGTCGTGAAAGCCATCAATCCAAAGGAAATACCAAATGCCTTGCCAAGACCGATTAATGCCATAAAAGAACCAAGGCCGTTCGCATAGACGAAGTTTGGTGATTTCCCCAGGATAGCATCGCCTTGTGGAAGTATCATAACTGTAGACAAAGCAATCAGTGCGACAACCGCTTCAGCCAGCATTATTCCATAACCAATAGGTTTGGCGTCGCTTTCTCTCGCCAGTTGTTTTGAGGTTGTTCCGGAACTTACCAAACTGTGAAAACCGGAACAAGCCCCACATGCGACGGTAATAAAGAGCATCGGAAACATCGGAGTCCAGAAGTCATCCCCACCAAAGGCATGAGTCCAAGCAGGGTATTGCGTAGCAAACCCGCCGAATATGATACCGATGAATGATACGACTAATGTTGCATACAAGAAGTAACCACCTAGGTGACCTCTCGGCTGCAGAAGGGACCAGACAGGAACAATTCCAGCGATGAAACAGTATGCTATAATGATAAAATTCCATATTTTTTGAGCATCCTTAGGTGAAGCTAGTCCTAGAGTATCTTGCAGGCTAAATGGGATATATTGACCGACCCAAATAGAAACCGCAACCAGGGGCAGGAAGATAGCCGTTGCCACACCAAGCTTCATTTTTGTGAATTTTAGTGTAAAGCCCATGATTACAGGCAGAATCAAGTACAGAATTGAAGAAGTAGCTGTTGCACCTCCACCGACAACTGCACCATCAGCTAATTCAATTGTGTTGACGAAGGACGAAGTTGTAATATCAGTAAAAGCAACAATAATCATTACCAGCGTAAAGAAGATGAAAACATTGAAAAGAATCCAGACTCGCTTGGAAACATAATTTTTCATCGTGTCTGCGATACCAGACGCTTTATGACGAATGGACGCGACCAGCGAGCCCATGTCATGAACACCGCCAATAAAAATAGTACCTATTATAATCCAAAGAAAAGTCGGGAACCAACCAAAGGTTATGCCTGCAATTACCGGACCTGTAATCGGACCTGCTGCGGCAATTGCAGAAAAGTGTTGACCTGCTAAGTATTTTGCATCCGTTGGGACATAGTCCACGCCGTCTTTCATTTCGACTGATGGAACCACTCTCGAATTGTCAAGTTCAAACACTTTCTTAGAGATAAACTTTCCATAGATGAAGTACGCTAAAATAAGGATTAGTGAGCCTCCACCAACAAGAACAAGAATATTCATACTTTACCTCCTTGAGCGCATATCTGCGCAATTATTTTGCAGCGATATAATACCAATTGAATGATAAAGATATTTCCTACCCGCATTAGTAGAAAGTCTAGTTATATCCCTCCTTTATAATATAATCTTGAACTTTTGATCCCGTAATATAAAATGCAACGAACGCTGCAAAGGCTTTCAAGCACAATATGGATAAGCACCGATGCTCAACCAATTAGGTGTGTAATTATATAGAAATTCAATTATTTTATGGGAAACCCTTTCACTTTTTCCACAACTACCCAAAGTTTCGTTCGCAATTTCCGACACATTATATTCTATTATTAATATATATGTGTACTTCCCATTTTAGACTAGTTCATGTTATTACTAATAGTTGCCTGACACTATATTTGTTTGATTCAGCGGGTTACCAACAAGGTCATTTAAAAAGTAAAAGCCTGTGATATTCACTATCACAGGCTTTCCCATTGAGTTAATTGTGCCACATATACTCCATACAATACAAATCTCTATAAATTTACTGGCTCAGCCTCGGGCACATAACACCTGCGAATTTGGCGCCGTGCGTAGAAGAAGCTGCCCACTTGACCAATTCCTGCCAATGCCCAAGTAACCGGATAGCAGGCAAAGAGCATTACCACTGTGGGATACCAAGTAAAGAACGTAGCTAGCCAAACGATTCTCATGAGACAAGCTCCTACCAGTGTACAAAACATTGGCAGTAAAGAATAGCCCATCCCACGGGTTAAGCCCGGGTATACGTTCATCATGCCACAGGTGAAAAAAGCAACCATCATTACTTTAATACGAAGCATGCCTAATTCAATGATTTCAGGATCAGAAGTAAAAAGACCAAGCAGTGACTTGCTAAAAATCCAAGTTGCACCGCCTAAGATGATCCAAGTTATAAAGATCAATACAGTACACACCTTTGCAATGGTATCAATACGATCATACTTCTTCGCACCCATGTTCTGCCCGGTAAAAGTGATAGCTGCATTGTAATAGGCGATCATTGAAGTTCCAACAATGCTTTCAACATTACCTGCCGCAGAACTAGCAGCCACCATGACAGAGCCGAAGGAATTGACTGCTGACTGGATCAGCACGTTGGAAATAGAGAACAGTAATCCCTGCAAGCCAGCAGGCAGACCAATCTTCACAATACTCTTCAGTTTTTGCCTATCAACATTCATCTTCTGTGGTATGAATTGTATGGCTCCGTCACTCCTGTACAGGCAAATCATAATCAAGATCATTGAAATATACATAGAAATGACAGTAGCCCATGCTACACCTGCGACGCTCATGCGCAATACAATTACGAAAAATAGATTTAATATCACATTCACGATGCCAGCAATGACTAGATAATACATTGGACGGCGACTATCACCTACAGCACGTAGAATAGCAGCGCCGAAGTTGTATACCATTGTGGCAGGCATCCCGATGAAATAGATTTTCATATATAATACCGACAGGTTAATAATATCCTCTGGGGTGCCCATAATTTTTAATAAAGGCTCGCAAAAGACTATACCTACCACCATAACAACCAGCCCTCCAATAATGCTGATAGCGATGGAAGTATGAACTGACCGACTCACGGCCTCTTGTTGACCAGCACCATAATCTTGCGCCACGATTACACTAGTACCAACAGACAAGCCCATAAACAAGGTAACTATAAGATTTATGAGGGAACCTGTTGCACCTACTGCTCCTAGCGCCTCGCTGCCCGAAAAGCGCCCGACGACTACCATATCAGCTGCATTAAACAACAGCTGCAGAATGTTCATTGCCATGATAGGTAAGGCGAAAATCAATATCTTACTGAACAGCGGCCCGCTGCACATATCCATTTCACGATTCCGTAATACCATAAGGACAATCACTTCCTTTATATTTACCGTATAGTTGAAAATAGCTTTAGCTTATTTATTCAGCAACCAACCATAGTCTTAATTTTGTTTGCTGGCTACAATGTTTAACTTATCGCCAATATTTATCATAACATATTAAAGCCAGACATTTCTACGTCATATAAGGATATCTGAAGTAAAACATAATCAGAAATGCGATATCATGTACTGATTCCTAAACTTCAGTACTAAATCTATACTCAATTGACAAAAGTATAATAAAAATCCTGTGATTCTTCATAATCACAGGACTTCCTGTATAAAACTTATTTAATCTTTTAACCTTCCCTCCGCAGCATAATCACCGATAGGCCTATCGTTTTATTACTTTGTGGTGCATACTATTGTGGTTTTTAATGAATGCTATCCGCTTCTGCTAGGTTCTTAAGGCTTAATCCAACTTCTCTGAGGGTTTCAAGCATTTGAGCTATATCTTGATTTGCTCTTGTCTGTTCCTGTGCAATGGCATTGCTTTGCTGCACATTATCTAACACAGATTCAACCGAGTGCTTGAATTCCTTGAGCAGATTATCAATTTTTTTAATAGACTCATTACTCCCATCAGCCAATTTACGTACTTCAGCTGCAACTACCGAGAAACCCCGTCCATGCTCACCAGCCCTTGCAGCTTCAATGGCAGCGTTAAGCCCCAGCAAGTTCGTCTGCACTGCTATATTACGAATAATATCCAATACTACAGTTACATTCTGAACTCCTGAGTGGGCGTTCATTGCAATGTTAGCTGCTTCCTGACTAGTTGCTGCAAGCTGCTGCGAGGATGCTGCCAGTTCTTCCACTGCTGCAAATGCCTGCTCTATGGACTCATATAATCGAGAAACGCTTAGTTGTATCTCAACTGTCTTTGCTTGTTTATTACGACGTTCACTTTCCTGAGCGTCTGCGATTTTCATTGCATCGTTTATAGCTCGCTTAATTGAGACCTCGCTTGTATCGATTACCGTAGCTTTCATGTCATATCTACGAGCAACTTCGAAGGTGTTAGTTCCGCAGATTACGCCATTTATACCCTTATCATAAAGCTGTTTCATTAGTTCCTCTTCTTTTTCCACACTACACGGTCGTATTAAAATATCTACATCTGAAATTTTATAATCTGAGATTGTATCCCCAATCAGCTTTTGCGATGCGATCACAGCAATGCTTTTTATTCCTTCAGATGCAAGCTTCTGTACAGGTTTTAAAATATCATCAGTAGAGAATATGATCTCAACAACGGGTTTTTTTGATACATCATGGATTGTATCTGCAGTTCTACCGCGACTAATAAAAATTTCCACATCCGGATACTCTTGTGCTATGTTTCGGCTTTCTGTAAGTGTCCTTATTACTATAGGAATGTTAAATTTCATTTGATTGATAACCTGTTCAGCTAATTTAGCCATTTCCTTTGAAACTGCTACAAAAAGAATTTTACTCATATAACACGCTCCATTTATAATCAGTATGGTATATATTTTAAATTTTGATAACAAAAGTCTATTTATGATGCTAAAGATATTTTTATGGCAACCATGATGATTGCTGCCGCTCAACAGCAGAAGAACTGTTTCATGTTTATACTTCTTCTGTCCAGACAACTTCTTTTCTTTTTTTATCAAAGAATCCGCTTATTCCAATCAGTGATGCCGTGATAAGTGCAATTCCAATTATTATTCTCAAATTCAAGGGTTCTGATAGAAAAAAGTAGCCAATTACTGCTGCTAAAGCAATTCTACTTGTTGATACCATCGATCCAGTTGCTGCGTCTACATACTTGTAGCCCCAAGTTAGGAATACCTGCCCTAGGAAACCTAACAGCGCAGAAAGGAGAACCGGTATTAAGCCTTGCAGCTCAAAGGAGGCAAGATCCCTATAAGCAAAGGGTAGATTGAAAAAAGTACCGATCAGCATTACATAAAATACAATCAAATATCCCTCGTTGTATTTGCTTGCTTCCTTAAGGTATATAATGGCGACGGCGGCCACAACCGCTGAAGCTAAAGCTATGGCATCTCCGGTATTTATGCTTGCAAAGCTTGGATTGGATACCAAATAGGTCCCAAGTGTAACAACAGATAAATATACATAAGTGCTTTTTTTGTTTCTTCCTTTTGATATAAACGGGACCAGTAAGATAACAAATACTGGATAAGTCATATGAAGCATATTTACATTGGTTAAAGTTGTATACTGAAGTGCCCAGGAAAAAAGCATCAAGGCAATACAATTGAACATGCTGCGTGCAACAATTAACCTCATCTTTTTGGGCTTAAAGGACTTTTTAGTCAAAAGGATATATGTCAGCATAAATATTGCACCTAGTACAAAACGGCTAAAGGACGTTATAATAGCTGTCATATCTGTCGTATTTGTAACGACTTTACCAAAATATGAGCTTACTACAAAGAATAAAGAAGAAATAAGAACTAAGACAAGTCCCAAAATATCAACTCCAAATTTTCATATTAACAAAGACTACTTTCCTTTTTTCTGCATATCTAAAGATGAATAAGGTACTGAGATATTGTAACCATGGCAGGTGCTATAATAACGGTTACCAATCCCGAAACTCCTATGGCCAATCCGCTCATTCCACCCTCGATTTCTCCCATTTCGATAGCCTTTGTCGTGCCAAGGACATGAGATGAAGTACCTATGGCAATTCCCATTGCCACTCTATCATTTATTTTAAATAATTTACAGACAAAAGGAGCTATTATGGCCCCTGTAATCCCGGTTACCACAATAGCCAGGACAGTAACTTCGGGAATTCCTCCCAATTGCTTGGAAATCTCAATGCCTATAGGCGTAGTTACGGATTTGGGTATCAAAGACATGCTTAGTGCCTTGTCCAATCCAAAAGCCTTTGACAATAGTAAGATTGATGCAACACTAGTAACACAGCCTGTAAAGATTCCGATAATGATTGGCCATTTGTGTTTCTTCAGCAATTCGAAATTCTTATATAGCGGAACAGCAAGTGCGACAGTGGCAGGCGCCATTAAAAAAGCAATCCATTGACCACCTTTATTATAATTCTCCAAAGGAATTTTTCCTGCTTGAAGTACAAAAATGACTATTGCAATAGCCAGCAAGAGTGGATTCAAAAAAGACTTTTTCGTTTTTCTCTGAATCATTAGTCCTATTTCAAATGCAATCAGTGAAATCATCACTCCGAACAGAGCTGTAGATGTAATTTCCCTCATTTTTCTACCTCCTTGTAAACTTTACGACCAACCCGGTAACAGACATCACCAAAAAGGTAGTGCTAATTGATATGAGCAGAAGAATCCACCATGTATCCTTTACTACACCAATCACTGAAATGAGTCCTACTCCTGCAGGGACAAAGAGAACTGCCATATGATCCAGCAAAAATCTGCTAACCTCATCAATCTGCTTAAGTTTCACTATACCCGTCAATAGAGATACTAGAAGTAAAACCATCCCCAGTATGCTTCCTGGTATAGGAATTCCAATGAACTTATTTAGTAATTCTCCGAGAAAAACAAACAGCAGGATGATTGTAATCTGTCTTAAAAGCTTCAAACTAAAGCACCTCCTTCCATTGGTCGGATGAAATAATTGACACAAGGCATAGCAGAATCGCTACACAGCTTGTGTCAATCGAGATTTCTTTATTGTTTATCTTGTTACTTCGATATTTGCTAGCTTCTCATAGTATTTTACTATACTTGAATGATCTTCTACGCCGCATCCATCCAATTTAATTGCCTGCATCATCTCCATGAGCTGTGCTGATAATGGAAGTGAAACCCCTACACCATGAGAAGTTTCAAGTACATTGTTCAAATCTTTTATATGAAGATCAATTCTAAATCCTGGCTTGAAATTTCTATCCATAATCATTGGAGCTTTTGCCTCCATGACTGTACTGCCTGCCAAACCGCCTCTAATTGCCTGGAATACCAAATCTGGATCAACACCTGCTTTCTTTGCAAGTATAAGTGCCTCTGAAACTGCTGCTATGTTTATAGCTACTACAATTTGGTTGCAAAGCTTTGCAATATTTCCTGCTCCGCTTTCTCCAACATAAACAACTGAACCTGCCATTGCCTTCATGATATCATAGCATCTGTCGAATATTTCCTTTGTTCCGCCTACCATAACAGACAATGTACCATCAATTGCCTTTGGTTCGCCACCGCTTACAGGTGCATCAAGAAGTTCAATTCCTTTTGCTGCTAAGGCAGCAAATATTTCACGACTTGCAAGTGGTGCGATTGAACTCATATCGATAACTATGGTCCCAGGTTTTGCACCTTCTATCACGCCACCTTCTCCTAATACTACTGCTTTTACGTGGGGTGAATTTGGCAGCATTGTGATGATTATCTCACACTGACTTGCAACATCAATATTTGACTGTCCTGCCTTTGCACCAAGTGCTACCAATTCCTCAACTGCTGGCTTGTTTATATCCAACACCACCAACTCATATCCTGCTTTCACAAGATTCTTTGCCATAGGCTTCCCCATAATCCCTAATCCTATAAATCCTATCTTCATTTCTATTTCCTCCTTTATACTCTATTTAATCAACAATACAATTAAATCATTTACATTTGTTCCCGTTGAACCAGTTACAATCAGATCTCCACTTGCTTCAAGGGCGTGATATGAGTCGTTGTTGTCCAGATAGACCTCTGGTTCAATCTGTGTCTTCAAAATCCGCTTAGTTGTTTCCCCATCCACAATACCGCCAGCCGCCTCCGTTGGTCCATCAGTTCCGTCGGAGCCAAGAGAAAACAAAACTACGTCTTTAAGGCCATGAATTCCCATCGCAGCCGATAATGCCAACTCTTGATTTCTTCCACCTTTTCCGGTACCTGAAATACGCACAACCGTTTCTCCCCCTAAAATTAGCGCACAGGGAGGTTTTATATCTGAATTTCCTTGTTTGATTTCTCTTGCTATGGCTGCCATAAAACGGCCAGCCTCTTTTGCTTCACACCCTAATGTAGATGATAAAAATACCGGTTTGTAATGTAATCTTTCTGCTGCCTGCGAGGCAGCCCTACATAAAGCAGTCACACTTCCGGTTATTACCGTTTCGCAATTGTCAATGTTTTTGGGTGTTTCAATTTTCAATACCTCTGTTAATTCTTCACTGATAAGAAGCTTATACTTCTTTATAACATTTAAGGCTTGTTCAGAAGTCGAGCTGTCTGGATAAGCCGGTCCAGAAGCAATAGAATCTAAACGATCACCTATCACATCCGACAAAACAACTGCATAGATATTGGCTTTCCCACACTGTTTTGCAAACCGTCCTCCCTTAACTGCAGAAAGATGCTTTCTTACGGTATTTATCTCAACAATATCAGCACCGCAGCTTAATAATTGATCTGTAATATCCATAATATCTTCCAGAGCGACACCCTCCATAGGCTTTTCAAAAAGCGCAGAGCCTCCTCCAGAGATTAGAAATACCACATGGTCATTCTCGCTTAAGTCACTGACCATCTCCAAAGCCAAGGAAGCTCCTCTGATGGAATTTTCATCCGGTATGGGATGTCCTGCCTCAACAATCTCAAAACCTTCTATTGGCCCCTTACTGTGTTTATATTTTGTTATAACTAAACCCTTTGTCACCTTTGCTCCAAGGGTGTCTTTGGTAGCTTTCGCCATATTCCATGCTGCTTTTCCGATAGAGATGACAACAATGCTGCCATCAAAGGTCTTTTTTTCCAAAGCTCTAATGACTGCCTCTTCTGGTAAAACAGCTTTAATCGATTCATCTATGATCTTAAAAGCATCTTCCCTAACTCTATTCATCATAGTACCCCACTCTTCCTGAATTACTTCCTAGTTAAGCCTAAATCATCCAAAACCTTTTTTAGCGCTTGGAGTCTCTCATCGTTGCAGTGATCAATCGGTTTTACGGGGTGACCGACCTCTAAGCCCAACAGATTCATACAATCCTTCATCACAACCGGGAAGCTGCCATAGTTATATGCATTCCTAAGCGGAATCAGCTTATATTGTGCATCCATTGCAGCTTGGTAATCACCAGCCATATATTTTTCATAAATATCAACAACTAATCTCGGTGCCACATTGGCTGTACCCGCTACACAACCAGCACCACCGTATGCGAGAGTAGCATAAATCATGTAATCCGAGCCACTGAGTACCTTAAAATTCTCGATATCCTTCGTAACACGGATATATTCAATCGTCTGAGCAAAATCTAAGGATGTATTTTTAATCCCTATAATATTATCAATCCTAGCTAGCTTTTCCAGTAAGGAGATTGAAATATTATTGGTTGTCTTATCAGGGTTATTATACAAGAGCACAGGGAGATTCGTTGATTTGGCAATGGCTTCAAAGTG
Organism: Clostridia bacterium; assembly: GCA_029239905.1. Classification (GTDB taxonomy): domain Bacteria; phylum Bacillota; class Clostridia; order Lutisporales; family Lutisporaceae; genus GWB2-37-7. The sequence continues at coordinate 14,026 of JARBUB010000007.1, read as the reverse complement.
ATTGAACATTTCCTTTTCATTTGGCTTTATAAACATAGGAGTTAAAACCGTCAATGCGTCAGCACCCGCTTCTTCCGCCATTTTCGCAAGCTTTATGCAGCCTTTTGTAGTAATGGCGCTGGCACCTGCATATACTGGCACTCTTTTGTTTACATGCTTCACAGTTATCTCAACTGCACGTTTTTGATTTTCATAATCCAATGCATAGAATTCACCATTGCTGCCAAGTACGAAAACACCATGGACGCCGCCTTCAAGCACATAATCGATCACCCTCTTGAGGCCTTTTTCATCTACATTCTCATCCTCATCGACTGGTGTTATGATCGGGGGAATAACACCTTTCAAATCCTCAATTTTTAGCATTTCAAACCTCCTTAATATGCCTACCTTAATTCAAATCTCTATGTTAAATATACTCTATAATAATTCTTGACTTTTTAACATATTTACCGTGCATTAATTTAGCAGATATTATTGTACATCATATCCATTAATGACTTTTTTCTTAAGTAATTGGTGCCGGATTGAATAAGCAGAAGTCGTTATGCAGCCGATACTTCTCAGCCTGACTCTGTCTCCTTCCACTTGCTACATCAATAATACAATTGAATAGCAATGTACCAATCTCAGGGATGGTTGCATCACCGGATGCAATCAGCCCGGCATTTACATCGATCAAATCTGACCACATATCCTTCATGTCATTTCTAGAACAAACCTTGATGACAGGAGCCAAAGCCAGTCCATAAGGCGTGCCGCGGCCAGTCATAAATACCTGCAGACTGATTCCAGATGCAAGCTGGCATGGTCCGCAAACAATGTCACTAGCAGGTGTCGCTGCAAAAATTAAGCCTTTTTTGCTTGGCTGTTCTGCAGGAGACAAGACCTCAACAATAGGAGAGGTTCCAGATTTTGCAATAGATCCCATAGCTTTTTCCACAATATTGGATAGTCCGCCTTTTTTGTTCCCCGGTGTTGGATTTGCACTTCGGTCCACTTCTCCATTTTCCAGATAACGATCATACCATTTCATTTCGTCGGCCAGCTTCTTGCATACTGTTTCGTCGACACAACGTTCCCCAATTAAGTGTACACTGTCCCTAACTTCTGTAACCTCTGAGAATAGTACCGTCGCTCCTCCCTGCACCAGCATATCGGATGCATAACCGGCTGCCGGGTTGGCTGTAATTCCAGAAAAGGCATCGCTCCCGCCGCACTGCATGCCAATGATCAAATCTGATAAAGGCAGGGTTACACGTCTTCTTTCGTTTAGCTTTGCAAGTTTTCTATCCGCCATTTTCATCAGTTCCTCAATCATGGCTTCAAAGCCTCTTAACTCTTGAAGGATGATTACATTCTCAGCAGACCGATCCGCTTCATCCAGCATCATCTCAACGGTAAATTTCTCACAGCCCAAACCAACGACCATCAGCTCTCCCCCGAAGTTTGGGTGCTTTGCCACATTTCGCAGTGTACGGATTGGGATTTTAGCCTCTGGCGCATTGATTGCTACCCCACAGCCATAAGCATGGTTTATTGGAACGATATCGTCCACATTAGGATATTTGGGCAGCAGCTCTCTTTTCATACGTTCTACCGCTACATTTACTACACTTGTTGCACATTGAACAGTTGTGTTAATTCCTAGTATATTTCTAGTACCGGCATAACCGCCATTAGGATTTGTGTATCCTTCCCAAGTCAGTACTGGCGGTACCGGCAAGTCCTTAACCAGATTTGTACCATAGGACATCTCGTCTACGGATGGAGGTACTGGCAGTTCTAGCATTGTTTCATTGATCCAGTCTCCCTTTTTTATATCATTGACAGCATACCCTATAATTACGCCGTATCGAATAATTTCACTGCCTGCGGGAATATCGCAAAGCGCAATTTTGTGTGCCTGCGGTATATCCTGCCCTGCGGAAATTCCCTGCATCAATTGAGTTCCTGCCTTAATATCGTTTACAGCAATCACTACGTTATCTTTTTCGTTGACCTTAATATATAATGGAGCAGCCATCTTTTTCTCCTTTTCGACTTTATAGTAAGGGCATATCAAGAAGATATCAACTCGATTATAATCTGTGATATTTACATGATATGCCCAAAGGTAGATTATACTTAGGCGATTTTTGCCTTGTGCGCTTTTCGGTTGTCATAAAATGCATAGACTAGGAATCCTACGATTAATGCCCATATGCCAAGACCAATCGGTCTTGAGAAGAACACTGACAAGTCTCCGCCAGAACCTTTTAAGGAATCAATGAAGTACTTCTCTAAATCTCTTCCTAAAATAAAGCCTATTAATAAGGTTGTAGCAGGCAAACCGATTTTTGAGAAGATGTAGCCAAGGATACCAAATACAACTAATGTGATAACATCTACCATATTGCCATTTCTAGTTGAGAAAGCGCCTACTACGCACATTAAAACAACAGCAGGATATAGCTTGCTCATCGGAATTTTAATGATATTGGCCAAGAACTTTATCGGTCCGAACATCACTGCAAACATTAAGAAGTTGCACAGTAGCAGTGCAAAAAGTATCGTATGCCAAACATCAGGGTTTTGTGATATGAATAATGGCCCTACCTGTACGCCTTGCAGCATGAAGGCACCAACCAAAACAGCAGTTGTAGAATCTCCAGGTATTCCAAGGGATAGCAGTGGTACAAGAGCGCCTCCAGTCAAACCGTTGTTGGCTGCCTCACTTGCCACAAGACCTTCCACTTCACCAGTTCCTAACTTCTCAGGGTGCTTAGACCAAGCTTTACACTGGGAATAGGACATCAAGGATGCTGCACTTCCTCCTACTCCTGGAAGAACGCCTATGAAGGTACCAATCAAACCTGAACGGAACAGATTGATAATTTGACCCTTAAAGTCCTTAAATGAGAACTTTCTTGTCTGTTTTCCATCCAAAATATTCTCACTCATTACCATATGTTTCATGCCTGATTCAGCTTCGCTAAACATCTGGCTGAAAGCAAACAGACCAATCAGAACAGGGAGCAGCTGGAAGCCATCCCGTAATTCTGTAGTCAGGAAGGATGGTATCAATCTCATATGCTGATTATCTGGAAAAATACCCATCAGAGAAATGAAGACACCCAAAAAACCTGCAAAGATTCCTTTTGTCATGTTTCCTCTAGAAAGTGCCGCAATGACAGTCATTGCAAATAGTATAATCAAAAACTTCTCTACGGCTGAGAACTGAATTGCTAGTTTAGCAAGTACCGGTGTAAAGAACGCCAGCACAGCCAAACTAATCAAACCACCAATTAAGGAGGCTGTGATTCCTATTCTAAGTGCACGAACTGCCTCGCCACGCTTTGCCATAGGGTGTCCGTCAAAGCCAGTTGTAATGGACGATGGTGTTCCCGGAATATTAATCAATATTGCAGGAACCAGACCTCCGCTAATTCCACCTACGTACAAGCCAAGCAACAGATAAAGTGCTGTTGATAAGTCATACGCGTAGGTTAGCGGCAAGAATATGGCAACGGCCATGGTAGCCGTCATGCCGGGTAAAGCGCCAAATATGATCCCGATTACAACCCCCAACAGGGCAACCAGGAACTGAATAACACCAAATTCAATCATGAAATTTATCCATCCTTTCTTATGGTAAAGTTATTTCAAATATATAGCCGAATATGAACCACAACACCATTGTTTCTATGATTGAAATACCAATGCAGATTGCTATCGATTTTGCATCCTTTTTTTCTGCATATAATATGTTAAACAACGAAACGATGATGATACTGCCCGCTATAAATCCAATCAGCTGCATTAGACCAATATAAGCAAAAAGTAGTCCTATGGAGCCAAATAGTTTAACTTTATCGTAACCCTCCGCAAAAAATCTCCAACCCTTCAAATTAACAAACGGCTTATTGGCTTTTTTTGCTTTCGTATATTCCTGAATAAAAATAATTATGGCCAATATAATTAAGACGCCCAGTATAATCTTAGGCATGATCCAATGTGACTGTGAATAGGTCATATCAATTTTAAAAAGATCAGACATCCATTACCCTCCTAACTTTCGGTTAAATAAAATAATAGGGTGAAGGGCTGATGAAAAGCCTCCACCCTTTCTTTATATATTTTGCAACATAATCTGTCTATTTTCTAAAATTATTTTACTGTTAATTCATCTAGTGATGGTGCTGCTTTAATCAGCGCATCCAGTGAATTTCTCTTCTCGATTATATAAGTATTTGCTTCTGCAGAAGGCATAAATGCAGCCTTGTACTTTTGCTTTGCCATCTCCTCAATGAATGCTGGGTCTTTAGCTACTGCCTCAGCTGCTTTATCTAATTCTGCAATGTACTCAGCAGGTGTACCCTTTGGCAAGTAGATAATAAAGTCCTTTGAGAATGCAAATGGCTTTCCGTTCAATGTTACACCCAAATCTGCAAATGCTGGAATATCTACTCCATCAATTTTATCCAATAAAGCAACAAATTTCACACGAAGTTTGTCTTCAACCTTTGGATCAGTATATTGAAGTAAGGAAGAGTAGTCAGCAAATATAACGTCTGTATTACCATCCCATAACATCTGAAGCTTTTCAGCAGTTGAGCCGCCTACAATAACATCCACTCTATCTGCTACTTCCTGACCATATTGAGTAACTACCCACTCATAATAGGAGATAAAACCGATATGTGATACACCGCCGGATTCAATTGCAACACGAACATGTTCACTTGGATTTGCTTTTAAGTAATCAGCCATTTCCTTCATGTTACTGTATGGAGCTGTAGCCTTCGCACCAAATGCAGCCCCTGGATTGGTTCCGATACGTGGTCCAACAACCATGTTTTCAAGTGCATACTTCTGATCAAATGCACCGAACAATACACCTAAATAAGTCATATCGTGGAACATCATTATTGTTTCGCCATCTGGCTTTGCAGTTGAAATTGCTTCAAACGCTGGGCCTGCACCAACAGCATCAACCTTTGTGTTCCCTTTTAGCTGTTTTGCAAGATAACGCATTGTCATATCCGCAATCATGTAAGAGTCACCAGTTGTAGATGTAGATCCTATTACAACTCTTACATTCTTGCCTTCAAAGGAGTTCTTTGCTTCCTGCTTCGCACAAGCAGTTAGAGCAGTTAAGGATAATACTAATACCAATACTATTGCCAATACCTTTTTCATTTCTTTTCCCCCTTATTTTTTATATCTAACTTAATTTTTAAATTAAGTTGAAAACAGGTTAATCCAATCTATAAGGTGTTATCTAACCATACAAGGCATTTTAGGATCAAATTTCCAATCCTTAATCAGATATTGCATGCCGCTTGCATCATTTCTTGCCCCGAGGCAGTTGTCCATATATAGCATGTGTGCCTTCAGCACTTGTCCCATATCAACTTCAATGCCCAAGCCAGGCTTATTCGAAATGTCTATGCAGCCATCCACGATTTGCATCGGTTCCTTAGTCAGTCTTTCAATGCCTTCCTGCCAGATCCAATGAGTATCAATGGCATTGATTTCCCCTGGAACAGCCGCTGCAGTGTGGGCTACCATTGCCAGTGAGATATCAAAGTGATTGTTTGAATGGCATCCCCAAGTCAAACCGAAATTGCTGCACATTTGTCCAACGCGTACTGAGCCTGACATAGTCCAAAAGTGAGGATCAGCAAGTGGAATATCTACTGATTGCAATGCCATTGAATGTGTCATTTCTCTCCAATCTGTCGCAATCATATTTGTAGCGGTAGGAAGTCCTGTTGCACGTCTGAATTCAGCCAGAATCTCACGACCGGAAAATACACCTTCTGCACCACATGGATCTTCACAGTAAGTTAAGATGCCGTGCATATCTTTACACAGCTCAATGGCATCCTTTAATAGCCAGCCGCCGTTTGGATCAAGTGTGATTCTTGCGTCCGGGAACGCATTCTTCAGCGCTCTTATGGCCTTGATTTCTTCTTTGCCCTCTAATACTCCACCTTTTAGTTTGAAGTCAGAGAACCCGTATTTCTCTTGTGAAGCCTTTGCTAGTGCAACGATTGCTTCTGGAGTCATTGCCTCCTCATGTCGAATGCGGTACCAATCGCACGACCCATCTGGATAACTATCATAAGCTAGATCAGTTTTCTTTCTATCCGCAATGTAGAACAAATAGCTCAGCATTCTTACACTACTGCGCTGCATTCCATCACCAAGCAGTGACGCCACAGGTACACCCAAATGTTTACCTAACAAGTCCAGCAAAGGCGCCTCGATCGCGGTAACTACGTGTACACCCGTTCTTAAATCAAAGGTCTGTGCACCACGTACATCTTCTTCATTTCCTTTTAAAGCTTCCGATACCTTTAGCAGGGTATTTTTATATTGCCCAATACTAGTACCCTCTACTATATGCTTAACATTTTCCAACGCCGTAGTGATTTTCTGTCCACCAGGCACTTCTCCAACGCCTGTCTCCCCATTGCTATCAGTTAAAATAACAATATTTCTAGTGAAATATGGCGCATGAGCACCACTTAAATTTAGCAGCATAGAGTCCTTACCAGCAACAGGATAGACCTCCATCTTCTGTATTGTTGGAGTCACGATAACACATCCTTTTCATTAATTGTTAATTAATCGTTATTATTATGTTAATATCTACTCATATTATAAATCTTTGCTATTTTCTTAACATGTCCTTGATGTATTAAAAAAAAAATAATTGTTGTACTCTATGTACAACAATTATCTAATAAAACTTGTTGACAAACTTATTAAACTATTAATTATAATCTATTTACCCTTGCTTCATATTTTTACTGAAATAGTAAGCCAGTTCATTAAGAAACTCTCTATCCTCCGCTACTGCAATAGGATCAATATTTAGCATATCTTTTAGCTTATTCAGCCTGAAAAGCAGTGTGTTACGATGAATATAAAGCTCCTTTGCGCTGTATAAAACATTATAGTTGTTTTTGTACAATGCCTTTACCATTTCAACAAGCTGTTTCTTCTCATCCGCATTAAACATTGGATCATAGATATTAAAAACATCATCATAGGCTTTAATTGTAGCGAGACTTCTATAATAATCCAAGATATGATCATTAAAAAAGTGAATACCAGCTGCTTCTTTTGTTTGAAGAGCCAGTTCATGTGCATGAATATGTGAATTTCTATATTTATTTAAATTCATTTGTAAAGATCCAATAAAAAATCCGATTTTCTTTGTTTCATACTCCACAGGTAATTTTTCTATAGCATTTTTTATATAATCCTCGATGACATACTTATAACTTTTTACTGCATCAGCTTTCTTATCGTCAATAGCCTTTAATAAAATGATGTCATTGTTTCTCGCAACAGCAATCACATCTTGCGCTAAGTGACCTTCAGCACTTGTCAAAGCCTTAATAATCTTCACAGAGTTATAATCCGAGTGGTACTTGACTAGAATGCATGTCCGAAATAGCTCCCTGTTGAGACCGAGCTCCTCGGACATCCTGTTTGCCACAGCAGAATCATTACTATCTTCATAAAGGAGGTAATATAAAAACTGCTCTGCTTTATCTTTCCTTTTGCGCTCTCCCTCCATCTGTAGTTCGTATTCTAACATAGCCTCCATTGAGGTTTTTACTAACCCGGCAAAAGCGTTTACATTTTCTGGATTTCCCGTTACACAGATAACACCTACGTGTTTATTTTTATAATCAATGAATAAATTAACACCTGGCTTGGTGCCTATATATTTTTCTTTGTCTGTAACAATACCCGTTTCCATCGTCCCATTTAACATACTAAAAGCTACTTCGTGAAAGTTACCGATCCTTGAAGTATCTTTGCTGGCAATGATAATCCCTTTGTCGTTCATAATATTGATATTATATTCAAGATGTTTCGCTGTTTTGTCAATAAACTTTTGTGCCAAAGCTGACTCTAGAATTGACATATTAATTATCACCTCAAAATACTTAGTTCTTTTATTTTATATCTATGAAATTTTTTTGTCAAACAATAGCAGAGACAAGGGGGCAAGTCCTTTGTCCCTATTAATTATACCACATCGCTAGCTTATTTTGAGTGTTAAATAAGAAAAACAGGGAAAACCCTCATAATAAATATACACTATGGAATATTAAATATACAATATTATGAAGGGGTACGAGGGCACACCAATGATAGGTAAGAATAGCGGGCAAATTGAATTATCTGAGTGCAAAAATATTACTCCATGAAACGGCAGATACTCAGAAGAACTATTACAACAAAAAGAAGTCCTGTGATTACGAAATCACAGGATTTCCTATGTGACACATTAAATTCATATTTGGTGGAGGCGACGGGACACCTTATTCCATTGTCTCCAATGGTGCATACTATATCATGAACTTCCATTTAGAAGTCCTCTGGCGTATTACTCCTCATACCCCTCGGTATTGACGTCATCTATTTTGTAATTCATTACAAAAGCATCATAGTTATACTTTGCCTAGGTATTCCTCTAACACAATATTTCTATATGCGATATATGTTGAAGTGTCCTTTCCGACATAACGCAGATGCCAAGGCTCAAACTGATATCCTGTTATATGTTCCTTACCCTTTTCATAGCGAACGATAAAACCAAACTCAGGTGCATTTTCTTTTAACCACTTACCCTCTCTGGTATTGGCATATGACTGTGTAAGGCTATTATTTACAGACGGACTGCTTAGATCCATAGCCAAGCCGGTCTGATGCTCGCTTTCTCCGGGTCTTGCACTGAATTGATTTGCTGCAGCTGCAGATCCATATTTTATGGTATTAGATCTAAAAATCGCATCTTGGCGTTCATAAGAGCGATAGCCCGATATAGCAGTAAGCTTAATATTATCCTGCTTTGCTTTTGCAAAGAGTGCCTCAAGTGCTTTTGCAGCCTCTGGAGTCATTTGTGTTTTTGACCGATCCGCAGAAGGTACATTAGGATTTACAAGATTGTTAGGTACATAACTTGAAGGTAGAGCATGCTTTTTATTTACAAGAAGAATATTACCTATGGTTGGAGTCGTTGGCGGTGTAACGTTTGTTATATTTAGTTTTTGTCCGATGTATATCGAATCTCCAGCAAGCCTATTAATTTCCTTTATCCTTGCAATAGAAATATTGAACTTTCTAGATATACTATACAATGTATCCCCAGCTTTTACAGTGTAACTAGTTTGCGACTCTTGAGGCTTAGCTGGTTCTTGTGGTTTGACCGGTTCTTGTGGCTTCACTGGCACCTGTGGTTTAATGGATTCTTGAGTCTTTAGCTGTTGTCCGGGAAAAATTATATTGCTTTTTAGGTTATTTATCCTCTTTAATTGCTCTATTGATGTACCTGTTTTTCTAGAAATATTATATAATGTATCACCTCGCTTAACAGTATAAACAACATTTGTTTGATGTGGTGCGGGGTTGGCATTTAAAACAGCAGCATTGACTGTACCTAATCCCATAGATGCTATCAGTAAGGAACCGAGCATTATTTTAGCAGTATCAATCTTAATACCATTATAATTTTCATCTATTATCTTTTTGATATAGTCTAAAGAGTCTTGCTGAATCTTTTTACCTTTGTCGGTAAACGAAGAAAGAAACTCCATACTAAATTCACTGGTTTGATTATCAATATATAAGACTAGCGTGTATCCATCCTCAGTCTTAACTAATTCATGACGTGAAAACATATCCATATAATTTTCCTTCTTTCTTCTTATAGAATTAAATAACTCATTTTGCTTATAATCATATCTTTTTCTTTCTCGAAAAATATATACTTTACAGATTCACAGGGGTTTCTTATATAATTTGGATCTAATCTCCAGTTTGTTGCAAAAGAAAAAGGCTGATACTACTTAATCAGCCTTACATAGAGGTCTTCATTAATTTTTTCATATTCCCTTAACTCGCAGGATGTTCTCCAAATTCAGTGTTTATAAATCCATCAAGCTCACTTAAAGGTACACTTAGCTCAACCCAATCTTTCGCAGAATCATCTAAAGGCATATAATAAAATACAACAATATCACCTTCAAAGTATATAAATATTCCTTCCGCTTCAAAGCCCGTAGTAATTCCTGCATTTTTAGCTTTGACATCAAGCAGCTTCGCCACCTCCGCTCGGCTGCTTTCATCCTGCTTGATAAAGTTTTCAAATACAATTGGATTTGTGGATTTCACATCCAAATTTACACTTTTTTGAATGTTTATTTCTCTCGAACCACTGAGTTTACCAGTACCTTTGAATAATATACTAACTACTTTTTCATCTATCCTTTTAACTTCATAATCCAATTGGACATCTGTATAATCTGCCCCTTCGACAAAAGATTCTGCAAGCTGCTTAATGCTCTGATTCATATAATCCATCGACAGCTCTCCCTTATATCCTTGCAGCTTCGGGTAATATATCTTTGTGTTTTTGGAGGTTACCTCCAATATCTGTCGAGTTGTGCTATATTCGAGGCTTGAGTCCTTCGCTTCTATACTTTGTTGATTTTTATCGCTTGTTGTGTTTGCTTGCACCTCTGCAATCTGATTGCTGCATCCGGCTAATGAAATCATCAATAACCCTGCACATGCTATACTAATTAGTTTTTTCATTTTTATTCCCCCAGTTATTTAATATATTCATTACTTACCAGGACATTTGATAGTGCTTCTGTAGGAACCTCGAATTCAATTACACCCATATACCCTGGCGCAACTTCGTACTTATCGAAGGATATAACCAGCTTATGATTGCTGCTTATATAAAAGCTTTGGTCAGCTTTGATCTTTTCAAAGGGTGAGATATCTCCTTCTTCAACCCAGTAGAATTTTTGAGTATCCTCTTTCATCTGTTGTCTCATTTGAGCTTTTATGTTTTCACTTATTACGTCTATATAACTGTCATCCTTAAACAGGCTTGGTAGTACGATTAGAATTTGATTTTGCTTATCTACAGTATCGTATTTAAATGTTGTGGAAGAAGATCCTACTGTATTCACAACATATCGCCCTATAGATAGTATTTTATCAGTATCGGTCTTTATCACATACCCGCTGTTAACGCCTAGATGTCCACCTCCTGCGGCCTTTAAATCCTCTATATCTTTACTGAACTCTGCATATAGCTTCTCATTCTCCGCAAGATATTTTTCATTCAAGCTGTTTTGTAAACCTTGATTTTCCAATCCCTCCACAGCAGGAACTTTTACTTCTGCATTATACGTATCTTCTTTAATCATATATTCTCTAACCATTAGGACTTTTACAAGCTTGCCAACTACAGGCACCTCGGACATGGCATATGCAATAGAGCTATTCGTGTTAACTGCTACAGTAAGGATAATCACCGCTGCAGCCACTCCAGAAGCCCATTTTAATTCCTTTTTGCTCCTCTTTTTCAATTTTCTCTTATGTGTATTAATTGCTTTTCTAACCACAAAATCTAATTCTTCAGGTATTTGTACGTCTTCATAATTTTTTTTCAATTCTCTGATCTTCTCCATAATTAGCCTCCTTATTTTAAACTTCCATCTCTATGCGAAGTCTTTTCAATCCTGCATATAATTGGGTTTTTACTGTATTTAGGTTCTCGCCAAGAATAGCTGCAATCTCTTCTAACTTTAAATCCTCAAAATACCTAAAGCTAATAATCAGTCTGTAGTGATGTGGCAAATTGTCCATGGCATTTTGCAGGTCAAAGTTTTCATATATGTCTACTTTTTCTTCAGAATTCATCTCTAAGACAATATCTTCAACATAGCTTAACTTTCCTTTTTTTCTTAATACATCCAAAGAAGTATTCACAAGGATCCTATAGAACCAAGTTTTTATATGCTCTGCATTTGCCAAACTGTCTACAGAGTTTAAAGCTTTCAATATGCTCTCTTGGACAATGTCCAATGCATCTTCCTTATTTTTCGTGTAGCTGTAGGCCAATCTGTAATGGGATTCTTTATTTTGTATAATAAAATCTTCTAGTACACCATACATTTTGTTTTTTTTCATATTGCGCAATATGCTCCTTTTGTTAGTCTTGTTTTGTTCTACACTATATAGACGAACTAGTACTACAAAAAGTTTTAATATACTATCTTTTAATTGTTCTATCCTTGCTATGGCTGAATGTAAAGAAGACTAACATTCATCTGCAACTAATACAGTACTACTCTGAGGAAATCTATGATGCCAGGCACAGCACTTAAGCACTTATTTTATTTATCTATGCCGCTATTAAACTATAACCAAAATAAAGGCCTGTGATTACCAAATCACAGGCTTTCCTACGTAACATTAAATTCATTTTTTGTGGAGGCGAGGGGAACGACCACCAGCGCAGACGGTGTTTTACATTCCCTCTACCATACTCCCGACCTCAGGCTTACAGCTTCAACAGCTTCTTAATACATACCTTTCAGTGTCTTCCCAGTACCTTGCCTAGTTAAACGCCTGTTCTGTTCTGTCAATTATCTCATCCTGAAGTGATTTCTCCAAGTTATTGAAATAGTCCGAATATCCTGCTACTCTCACAATCAGGTCCTTATGTTCGTCAGGATGTCTCTGCGCTTCTCTCAGCGTTTCCCTATCCACCACATTAAACTGAATATGATGCCCATTCATTTCAAAGTAGGCTCTAATCAATGCTGCTACATTGTTCGTTCCTTCGTCGCCTGCTATTGAGGAAGGGGTAAATTTCTGATTCAGCAATGTCCCTCCTGTTGATGCATGGTCCATCTTCGCACACGATTTGATGACTGCGGTAGGTCCGTTTGTATCCGCACCCTTCTCCGGTGATATTCCATCTGTAACTGGTTTTCCAGCAAGTCTTCCGTTTGCAGAAGCCGTCATCACTGAGCCGAAATATACATGGCAGGTTGTGGGCAGCATATCTATATGATATGTTCCTCCGCATACTGTCTTTCTCCCTTTGATTCTATCTCTCACACTGGCAAACACATCAACCATGATATCATCTGCGTAGTCATCATCATTTCCGTACTTCGGCGTATGATTGAGAACCAAATTTCTGTTCATCTGATGCCCGTCAAAGTTTGCATCTATGGCATCCAGCATCTCCTCCATCGAAATCCTCTTCTGCTCAAATACATTGTATTTGTAGGATGCCAGTATATCTGTAATTGTGCCGATTCCTACTACCTGAATATACCTTGTATTGTACTTGGCTCCGCCTGCATTATAATCTTTTCCCTTCTCCTTGCATCCGTCTGTCAACACCGACATAAATGTCGAAGGCATATGCTCTGCAAATATCTTCTCTATTACGTTGTTCCCTCTGATCTTTACATCAATCAGGTATTCCAGCTGCTTGTAGAATGCAGCTTCTAGCTCTTCATAGGATTTGAATTCCGTTGGTTCTCCTGTCTTCAGTCCTATTATTTTGGCTGTATACTTGTCATAGCCATTATTTAGTGTTATTTCCAGCACTTTTGGTACGTTCAGATATCCTGTCAGTATATAGGCCTCTCTTCCGTGGCAGCCTGTTTCAACACATCCGCTGCAGCCTCCGAATCTTGCATCTTCCAAGGACTTTCCTTGATTCAATAGTTCCTGTATGAGTTCTTCCGTATTGTAAAATGCCGGCTGCCCCCAGCCTTCCTTCGCTATCTCAACTGCTCTCTTCAGGAATTCATCTGGAGTCTTATGGCTTATCTGCACATTTGAATTCGGCTGCACCAGTTTCATTTCATCCGTTGCGTCAAGTATTACATATGATATGTCATTGACCCCGTCTTCCCCTGTATAAGGATTGATTCCCCCTGTATTCAGGTTAGCGAAGTCTGTATAAGTTGCACTCTCTTTTAAAGTGATTCCCACTTTAGGCGGTGCCGGCTGATTATTGAATTTTACCCAAAGGCACTCCATCAATTCTCTCGCCCTGTCATAGTTCATAGTTCCTTCTTCTTTTTCTTTCTGATAAAACGGATATACATACTGATCAAGCTTTCCTGGCGAGAAGGAATCCCATGTGTTTGTTTCTGTCGTGATTCCGATATGCACAAACCAATACATCTGCAAT
>JARBUB010000162.1 GCA_029239905.1 Clostridia bacterium | reverse complement strand
CCAATGAGTTCACCTACACCAGGCACTAGTAAATCTGTAGCCGCCACTGTCTTGCCATCATCGTTTAGTCTCATGTAGAAGGATTTGATTTCCTTAGGATAATTCGTTACAAAAACAGGCTTTTGGAATATTTTTTCTGTTAAATATCTTTCATGCTCTGTTTGTAAATCACAGCCCCAATCAATTGGATATTCGAATTTCTCACCACATTTCTTAAGCAGTTCCAGCGCCTCTGTATATGTTACTCTTGCAAAGTCTGAGCTTACAACATTATTAAGTCTTTCCAATAGCGTTGTATCAATGAATTTGTTGAAGAACTCCATCTCCTCTGGAGCATTTTCCAATACATAGCTGATGATATATTTCAGCATATCCTCTGCCAACTCCATATCATCTTCCAAATCAGCAAAGGCTATTTCAGGTTCAATCATCCAAAACTCAGCAGCATGCTTTGTAGTGTTTGAGTTCTCTGCCCTAAAAGTAGGCCCGAAGGTATATATGTTTTTAAATGCCATACAGTAGGTCTCTCCGTTGAGCTGACCACTAACGGTGAGGTTTGATTCCTTACCAAAGAAATCCTTGCTTGTATCAATTTTGCCATGTTCATCTCTTGGTAAGTTTTCCATATCGAGAGTTGTTACTCTAAACATTTCTCCCGCACCCTCAGCATCACTTCCAGTGATGAGTGGTGTATGAACATATACAAAGCCTCTTTCCTGATAGAATTTATGAATAGCAAAAGCTACTAAGGATCTTACCCTAAATACAGCTGAGAATGTGTTTGTTCTAGGTCTTAAATGTGCTATACTTCTTAAAAATTCAAAGCTATGGCTTTTCTTCTGAAGTGGATAATCGGATGTTGAATGTCCCTCAATCTCAATGCTTTCAGCTTTAACTTCAAAGGGCTGCTTCGCACCAGGTGATTCAACAACAACACCTTTAATTCTTAAGGATGAGCCTACAGTAAGCTTTGATAGTTCCTTAAAATTTTCTAAACCTTCCTCAAATACAACTTGAATATTCTTAAAGAAGCTTCCATCGTTTAGCTCAATAAATCCAAAGTTTTTGGAGGCTCTCACGGTTCTTACCCATCCGTTTATACTAACCTTTTCGGTCACATAATGACCATCTTGTCTGTATAATTGTTTAATAGTTACGTCTTTCATACTAATTTCCTCCTTTTATTTTTTCAAAAACAAAAACCTCTCATCCCCCATAAAAGGGACGAAAGGTTAATTCGCGGTACCACCCAAATTGCCAGCTAACTGGCCAACTTCATCAGTATCTTATAAGTTATGTAAATAATTATTTAATACTGCCCAAGGATAACGGTATGGTGCCGTATAAGCCTACTTTAAACATTTCGGTTATAGACTCAAGGATGTTCTTCAATATAATTATGACGTTGATCTCCCACCCTCATCAACTCGCTTTGTTCCCTCATTATATCTACTCTTCCCATCATTGTCGTTACTTATTTAAAAGAATTCTAATATATTTAGTATAATATGTCAAGTAAAATTTAAACTTTAAGATCTACCTTAATATTCAATATGTCCTTGTTATTTTGAAGAATCGGGTTAATATGTTCTTCTAAGAATTCATCCACTTGTTCTGGGGCTCTGCCGATGAAATTTCTAGCATCCATCAATGCATCTATTTCCATAGAGGTAAGCTTAAATTCATCATCCTGCTTTATCAGCTCTATAAGATTATTATCCAAGCCTTCTTCCTTGACTCTTTTCCCTGCTTCCATAGAGTATACTCTAATCTTTTCATGAAGCTCCTGCCTATCGCCTCCGCGCATTACTGCTTCCATTAGTATTGATTCAGTCGCCATAAATGGAAGTTCTTGGTCCACATGCCTTTTAATCATTTTTTCATATACAACCATACCAGAGGTTATGTTAATCATGATATTCAATATGCTGTCAACTGCTAAAAAAGCTTGAGGTATAGCAATTCTCTTATTGGCAGAATCATCAAGGGTTCTTTCAAACCATTGTGTTGCAGCTGTTATGGCTGGATTAAGGGTATTTACAATTACAAACCTTGACAACGCGCTTATTCTTTCGCTTCTCATAGGATTTCTTTTATAAGCCATTGCAGATGAACCAATTTGCTGCTTCTCAAAGGGTTCTTCAACCTCTTTTAAATGCTGTAATAATCTCATGTCATTGCTAAATTTATATGCTGATTCAGCTATTTGAGCTAATACATTCAGTACTTGGCTATCTAGCTTTCTTGAATAAGTTTGCCCAGTTACTGCAAAAGTCTTCTCAAATCCCATCTTTTCAGCAACCATTTGATCAAGTCTTCTAATTTTAACATGATCCCCATTGAACAATGACATAAAGCTGGCTTGCGTTCCGGTTGTCCCTTTTACTCCGCGTAATTTCATTCTACTTAGCTGAAACTCAAGTTCTTCCAAATCCATCAGAAAATCCTGCAGCCAAAGAGTGCAGCGCTTTCCTACAGTAGTAAGCTGAGCAGCTTGAAAGTGTGTAAAGCCAAGGGTTGGTAAATCCTTATATTTCAATGCAAATTGAGCCATATTATTCATCGTATTTATAAGCTTTGCTTTTATAAGTTTAATACCTTCAGTCATCTGAATGACATCTGTATTATCCCCTACATAGGCGCTGGTTGCCCCAAGATGTATGATTGGCTTTGCGTTTGGGCACTGAAGTCCATAAGCATATACATGAGACATTACGTCGTGTCTTGTTTCTTTTTCTCTTTTCTCTGCCTCTTCATAGTTTATATCGTAGATATGCTGCTTTAATTCATCTACCTGCTGTTTTGTAATATTTAGTCCCAGCTCCATTTCACTTTCAGCCAAGACAACCCATAGCTTTCTCCATGTAGAAAACTTATAATCATCAGAGAAAATGAAAGACATTTCTTTGCTGGCATATCTTGCTGTTAAAGGATTTTGATATATACTTGAATCTATTTTTGATTTTTCCATCTTATACCCTTTCTATTTTAGGTTTTTCTTAACGAAGTCTTCAAAAGCATCAATGCCTTTTTCGATAATCTCCATTGAAGTAGCGTAGGAAAATCTGATAAAATTGTCGGTACCAAAGGCAGCACCTGGAATTACAGCCACATGTCCCTGCTCTAGAAGTATCTGTGCAAAATCTAAAGAGGAATTAATTTTCTGGCCACATAGTTCTTTATTTATGTAGTTTGTTATATCAACATAAATGTAGAAAGCACCATCAGGCATCAAGCATTTAAGTCCCTCAATTTTGCTTAATCTATCAAACATGTAGGTTCTTCTCTTCGCGAACTGCTCAACCATTTTGTGAACATCATCCTGCGGTCCGTTTAATGCAACCACTGAAGCATATTGAGTAATTGAGCTTGGATGAGACACTGCATGGCTTTGCACACTTGACATTGCTTTTATAATCTTCTCGTTCGCACAGGCATAACCAAGTCTCCAGCCTGTCATTGCATAGGCTTTTGACATTCCATTTATGACGATGGAAAGCTCTTTTATATCCTCACCTAAGGCTGCAATACTTATATGTTTCTTTCCGTCATAAGTTAATTGCTCATAAATTTCATCAGAAACAACATAAATATTATTACTAACCGCTACGTCGGCAATATCCTTTAATTCACTTTCTGTGTATATTGAGCCCGTTGGGTTGTTAGGCGTATTTAGCAAAATTGCCTTTGTCTTTGAAGTTACTGCTGACATCAGCTCTTCCTTCGTCATTTTAAAGCCATTTTCCTTCTTAGTAGGAACCAATACAGGTACGCCATCATTAAGCTTTATTATTTCTGTGTAGCTTACCCAATATGGAACAGGTACTATTACTTCGTCACCAGGATTTAATATAGCTGCGAAACTGTTTGATAAAGAGTGCTTCGCACCGCTGGATGCAATTATTTGATTTGGGTTGTATTCTAACCCATGATCCCTTTTCATCTTCGCGCAAATTGCCTTTCTGAGTTCCATTGTACCTTGTGCAGGTGTATACTTTGTCATTCCTTTATCTATTGCTTCCACAGCTGCATCTCTAATATACTTAGGTGTTTCAAAATCAGGCTCGCCAACACCAAACCCATAAACCTTTATACCATCAGCAAGCATTTGCTTTAGCTTCGCATCTATTGATAATGTTATTGATGGTGCAATCTTTGAGATTTTATCAGAAATTCTTAATTCCACTACAAACCCTCCAATAATATAATATTTTCTTATTTTGTTTGATTAGATCTATCTCTTAGAAGCTCAACATAGTTATAATCAACCCATATGTTCCCTAAGATTGGTTCATTATGCAAAAATACGCCATGACAGTCAGAACCTCCTGTAATAAGCAAATTTCGCTCTGTCGCAAGATTATATGCGTATCTTATAATTTTATCGTCATGCTTCGTATGATAAACCTCTATGCCTTCTATGCCCATATCTATAATGTCATCAATACAGTCTTTATTATTTATAAGCCCTGGATGCGCCAAAACTGGTACCCCACCTAATTGCTTGATTATGTCGATAGCCTCTTGGCACTTTATTCTGTACCTCTCTACATAGGCTGGACCGCCCTTGCCAATATACTTATTAAAGGCTTCCTTGATATTATCTATATAACCGTTCTCCTGCATTGCTCTTGCGATATGAGGCCTTCCAATTGTGCCGTTTTCGGCTATGCTTTTGACTTGCTCTAAGCTGATATCAATACCTATCTCTTTTAACCTGTCTATCATTCTTATTGCACGAATATATCTTGACTGGTACATTTCATCTAACTTTTCCTTAAGCCAGTCTTTGTTATAATCGATGTAATAACCTAATATATGTATTTCCTCATCCATATGTTCACTGCTAAACTCTATTCCCGGTATAACTTCAACGTTGTATTGCTTGCTAACATCTACGGCAGGCTGTATACCTTTTATTGTGTCATGATCGGTAATAGCTATAGCACTCAGCTTTTTATGAGCTGCCCATTTCACAACTTCTTCAGGACTTAATAAGCCATCAGATGCAATAGTATGAACATGCAAATCTGCCTTATGCATAAGATTCCTCCCATTTTGTTTGAAGATTAACTCATCAAAACTATGTATTTTGCACTAAACCTATTACATCAAATTCAGAATGTGCAAAACATCCTTAATTCGTGCGTTGTGAAGAATACATTGACCTTCATGCAAAAGCAGATACTTCTACTGATTTTGTAGATGATAAATTTTTCACAACATCTATTAACCAATATTTATTATATCACTATCCAATAATAGGATTCAAATTTATGATGTGTGAAAAAAAGTTCTTTTATGTCTTAAATTACAGAATACCTGCAAATTGCAGGTATTCTAGTTTTTTTATCTTGGTTGGATCAGTAATTTAATTGCCGTTCTCTCTTCGCCTTCTATGTTTACATCTGTGAAGGCCGGTATACAAATAAGATCAATACCACTTGGTGCGACAAATCCTCTTGCAATTGCTACTGCTTTTATTGCTTGGTTCAAAGCACCTGCTCCGACTGTTTGAATTTCAGCGCCATTTTTTTCTCTAACAACGCCTGCTAATGCTCCAGCTACAGAATTTGGATTGGATTTTGCTGATACCTTTAATATTTCCATACTATGATCCCCCCGCGAAATAGATTTCACGAAGGAATATTCTACATATAAATCCAAATTCCTCTTTATTTCTCACTTTTTACATCGCTATGCTATTCTTCCAAGATATTTAACCTTTTAATTGAAACTGCCTTATTATCGTCTGCTTCAAGTAATATAGCAGTAAATATTGCGAACCCGTCAGCAACTTCAAATTTACCAGGCATTAAAGTGACAAACTTTTTTATGATAATGTCTTTCTCTACACCCAATATTGAATTATATGGCCCTGTCATACCAACATCTGTAATGTAAGCTGTTCCTTGGGGCATCAATCTTTCATCCGAGGTCTGCACATGGGTATGCGTCCCAAAAACCGCAGCAACCCTGCCATCTAGATACCAACCCATTGCAAGTTTCTCTGAAGTAGCCTCAGCATGAAAATCGACAATTATAATATCTGCTTGATCTTCAATTTTAGATAGTATTTCATCAACCTTCTTAAAAGGGCAATCGTAGCTCTCCATATACACTCTTCCTACAAGATTTATTACAGCTACTCTTTTACCTGCTTTTTCAACGATTGTATATCCGTTTC
The DNA here is from genome assembly GCA_029239905.1 of Clostridia bacterium. Taxonomy (GTDB): domain Bacteria; phylum Bacillota; class Clostridia; order Lutisporales; family Lutisporaceae; genus GWB2-37-7. The sequence continues at coordinate 407 of JARBUB010000162.1, read as the reverse complement.
CCGGATTATTGGTTGGAAAATTTGCTGGTCTGATCAGGTTTGCTTTATCATTAATAAATTCCAGTACTTCTCTTTTTGCCCATGTATGATTCCCTAATGTTATTACGTCAACCCCTGCATACACTAGTTCGTCATAGGTATTTTTCGTTATTCCTACCCCATGGGCTACATTCTCGCCATTAGCGACAACAAAATCAATCTTATATTCTTGTATAAGCTTAGGAAGCCTAGTATTAATAAAATTTCGTCCAGACTTTCCAACAATATCACCAATACAAAGTATGTTCATATGGACCCTCCTATAAACACTGTAGAGCTTAATTTGTGTTTGTTTTTTAGGCCGAAGTGCCGTTGAAAAACATTTACACAAATTTAGCTATACAGTGTTTTTTCATTAATTTCTCTGT
>JARBUB010000161.1 GCA_029239905.1 Clostridia bacterium | reverse complement strand
TGTTGTCTTACCATGGTCAACGTGTCCTATTGTTCCTATGTTTACGTGGGGTTTATTTCTTTCGAATTTTGCTTTTGCCATTGTTCTTTTCCTCCTTTATATTTCAAATGATTTTAAATATTGTTTTGTTATGCACCTAGCATAACATATATATCAGGTTATATTCCAAGTTGTTTGAAGAGATATAACCTTGAATCCTTAGAAAACACATCCGTGTGTATCATTCTTTTATGGAGCCCACGACCAGGATCGAACTGGCTACCTCCACCTTACCAAGGTGACGCTCTACCTACTGAGCTACATGGGCAAGATTATAAAATTTGCTTTGGAATTTCCCCGTTACTATTATGGTATTATAATGCTTATACTATACTTTGTCAAGATACAAGCACTAGCATTTTTACCCAATAACAATTGCCTTTCTAAGATGTCTGAAAAACAAATCCCGCTGCTGCGGGATTTTATTATTCTTCTTTAAATTCCAAACATTTTTCTAGTTTTCTTTTTACTCTTTGTAATGCATTATCAATGGATTTGACATGCCTGTCCAAATCACAAGCAATTTCCTGATAGCTCTTTCCCTGCAAATATGACATGAGAACTTCAAGCTCTAAACCACTTAATACTTCTCCAATTTTCGATTCTATGGAAAGTAATTCTTCCCTGCTTATAATTAACTCCTCAGGATCAGTTATCTTGGCCGCTGTGAGTATATCCAGCAAGGTCCTGTCCGAATCTTCGTCATAAATAGGTTTGTTTAATGAAATATATGAGTTAAGCGGAATATGCTTTTGTCTGGTTGCAGTCTTAATTGCAGTTATAATCTGCCTAGTAATGCAAAGCTCTGCAAATGCCCGAAATGAAGAGAGTTTGTCATTCCTGAAGTCTCTGATGGCTTTGTACAAGCCTATCATACCTTCCTGCACTATGTCTTCTCTATCTGCGCCAATCAAAAAATAAGATCTTGCCTTCGCTTTTACAAAATTTTTATACTTATTGATTAAGTGCTCAAGGGCAGCTATATCTCCTTCATGGGCGTATAAAACCAGCTCTTCGTCTAAAATAGTGTCTAAATTATTGATGAACTTTTTTTCTGTATTTAATTCCACTTTTTCTCCTCCAAGCTGTAGTTTCATTGTTTTTAATTATCCCTTATGCACTTCATATTTTTAGACAACTAAAATTATATTATATTCATTATAACTTACACCTATTTTTGTAGTCAAGCTTTATCGTTGTTGCGCCTTAATCTTTCCAGTTTTAACTATATATTTGGCACGAACTATGCTGCAATAAATTCTCATTTTGTGAATTTTTATTAATAAGTCTTTTGTCTATGCTCCTTTTCATCTACAGCTTCTTTAAGCGTCCTATAGAGACCCTTGTGGCTGCAAATCCGTGAATTATCAATCGATCTACCGAGTCAGAGGTCGAAAATTTAACGTTCTAATCTATAGATATCGATGACATATAGCCTTCAATATATGGATTGGTACTTTCAAACTCCTTTGCATAAAAAGTAATATTTAAAGCGTATGGATAAAATCCATACGCTTTACAGTTTTACTAATGTATTCCACCTTTAAGGGACTTCAATTGTCTTTGTCTAAAAATATCATAGGTGATTATGCCCGCTGATACTCCAGCATTCAGTGAAGCTATCTTACCAGTCATCGGAATTTTAACCAAGAAATCGCAGTTTTCCTTAATAAGTCTTCCTATTCCTTCTCCTTCACTGCCTATTACCAAGGCTATAGGACCAGTCATATCCTTTTCATAATAAGTTCCACCACGCATATCAGCACCTACAATCCATAGTCCCTGTTTTTTTAGGTACTCTAGGGTTTGGCTTATGTTTGTAACCTTTGATACAGGCATATATTCTATAGCTCCAGCAGAAGTTTTCGCTACTATTGGTGTTAAAGCAACAGAACGTCTCTTCGGTATTACTATACCATGAACACCTGCAGCTTCCGCAGTTCTTATTATTGAACCTAAGTTATGATTATCTGTAATTTCATCCAATATAATAATAAACGGTTCTTCGCCTTTTTCCTTAGCTAGGTTTAGTATCTCTTCAATTTCATAGTATTTATAAAGCGCTGCCGAAGCAATAACGCCTTGATGGTTATGTGTAATGGACAAATTGTCCAGCTTTACTCTGTCTACTTCTTTTATTAGCAGATTTTTCTCACGAGCCATCGCAATTATTTGTCTAATCGAACCCACATTTTCGCCCTTTTGTATAAATATCTTGTCGATTTCTCTTCCGGATTTTAAAGCTTCTAATACAGGATGTCTTCCCTCGATTAGATTGATATTGTCTTCTTCCTTGTCATAATCGTCATAAGAATCAAATTCCGCATTTCTGCTAGGGCCTCTTCTGTCCTCGTATTTGGCAGGTCTAGCATCCTCGTCTCTTCTATATGGGCCCTTTGCAGCCGGTCCTTTATATGGACCTTTTGCAGTTGATCCGCCTTTATAAGGTCCCTTAGCAGTCGCCCCACCTTTATAGGATCCTCTTGAATCATCAGCACCCTTGTATGTACCTTTACCTTCTGTTCTAGGCCCTTCTTGCTTTGGACCCCTTCTATCATCCCACTTCTTGCCTGACTTTTCTCCTGGTCTTCCTGGTTTATTTACTCTAGCCATCTTCATCATCCTTCACATTTTTCTTTAGTAAAAATATAATTCAATCAGTCATCCAATCTATTATATGTTTTGCACTAGTATTTTACTTTTAATCAGAGTGCACAAACATTTTTCTTAATTTATATGTTATGAAAAAATATCTTTTTGATTCTACAAAATCAGATGATTCTATTGATTGTGTAGATAATATTTTCTACTTAACATTTATTAGTATGATTATTTGCTTTTGAAATTATATATAACTTTTGATTTTAATTTTATAGACTTTTATACTTTTCCCTAACAGCCGCGATTTTGCCGCAGCTCATTGAACCCTCTGGACATGGACCGCTTATGCAGCCTGGCCCTGCGTTTTTAAATAGAGTAGGTGCAACTGCTTTAACTTGCTTCAACATCTCCTCCACCATTTCACGTATTTCCCACTGTGCCCTATTGCAGCATCTATGTCTAAAAAAGTTCATCAAGGCTCTTGCAGTCATAGTGAATACAATCTTAGTTTCACAAGCATTAGGGAATACGTAGCGCGCATCTTCAATGGAGGATTTTTCAGCTGCAGCCTTTGCTTGTTTTTCTGTTTTGCCTTCAAGGATCAATCTATCAAAGTGCTCTTTAAACAGTACCTCAACAATTTTATTATAAGTTTGCTGATCCTCTTCCATAGCTTTAACAAATATCTCCTTAGCCTGTGGTACTTTCTCTATTTCAGGTGGTATTATGTACTCAAACTGTTCTAGCTTCACATATCTCTGAGATTGCTGTGAGTACGAACATCCAATTCTGTGCCTTACCAATTGATGGGTAAGTACACGGCTCACTCCTTCAACTGCAAAGCTAAAAGATACGTGTTCTATAGGGCTCTCGTGCCCTATATCCATAAGCATCCCTAGAAATTTATCGGTATTTTGCGACTCCAACCCTTCCATAATATCCTCTACACCTACATGAGAATAGCATAGCTTAGCCGCCGCTGCAATAAGTTTCTCCGGCTCCGGAGTGTGCTGTATTAATTTAACCTTCATACAAATCAACCCTTTACTCATAATTTTCTATATTTAACATCTATTTATATGTTCTGCTCAAAACATTTTATTTTAAATCAGAACGTGCAAAACACCTTACTTACTAAAAGATATTATCTATCCATTTTTGATATAACTTCAAACAACTCCATCAGTCGCTTCGTATTCCCTATTAGATATAGATAGCCTATTAAAGCCTCAAAGCCTGTGGCATATCTATAATCATTCATATCTGCATTTTTTGGCACAGAGTTAGACTTGGTATTTCTTCCCCTACGGACGATATCCTGTTCATCTTCCGTAAGTATATTATTTATTTGCTGTGTAATCTCCGCTTGCGCTTTCGCTGATACGAATTTTATTGACCTCTTGTGAAGTTTATTTACTTGAATACTTCCATTTGAAACCAATATTGTTCTTATAAATGTATCATAGACAGAATCTCCTACATAGGCAAGAACTAGCGGATTGTACATCCTGATGTCAGAGGCGCTCAAGCTTTTATCTTCTAAAAGAAGCTCTCTGGTCTGTTCTAGCAAGTTTTCCATATTATCCTTAAATTCACTCATATCGATGCCAATCCTTCTCTCTATTATTCTGCCTCAGCTTCCTCTGCGGTCATTGCCGATTCTTCAATCTCTTCAATAAAGCTTGTAGCTTCATTCGTAGATAGCTCCTGTACATTTTTAAGTTTGCGTTGTATATTTCTTGACTTTCTTGCAGCAGACTCAATGGTGTTACCAGCTTCCTGCAGCTTCTTTTGGGTTTTATCCAGTATATCTGTAAATTTTGCAAACTCAGTTTTTACAGCGCCCAATAGTCCCCACACCTCACTAGAACGCTTCTCTATAGCCAGTGTTCTAAAGCCCATTTGTAAACTATTTAGCAATGCAATCAATGTAGATGGTCCAGCTATTACAACCCTATACTGCATTTGAAGGGCTTCGCATAAACCCGGACGTCTTAGAACTTCTGCATATAAGCTTTCAATGGGCAGAAATAATATCGCAAAATCTGTAGAGTTTGGCGGATCAATATATTTATCTCTGATATCCTTAGCACATGACTTAATGCGAAGCTCTAAAGCCTTACCAGCTTCTTCAGCAGCTTGAGGATTGGCTTGTTCTAAGGCTTCTAACAATCTTTGATAATCCTCTTGGGGGAATTTTGCATCTATAGGCAGCCATACACATTCATCATTATCATTTTTGCCTGGAAGTTTAACAGCAAACTCTACTCTCTCACTGCTATTCTTCTTAACTGCAACATTTTTATCGTATTGCTCCGGAGTAAGAACTTGTTCCAGGATATTGCCCAATTGAATTTCTCCCCAAGTACCCCTAGTTTTAACGTTACTTAAAACTTTTTTAAGATCCCCTACTCCCGATGCCAAGCTCTGCATTTCGCCCAAGCCCTTATGCACCATTTCCAATCTATCACTAACCAGCTTAAAGCTTTCGCCTAATCTTTGCTCTAAGGTAGCATGGAGCTTTTCATCAACAGTAGCACGCATTTGATCCAGTTTCTTGCTATTGTCCTCCTGAAGTCTGGATATGCTGACTTCAACAGTCTCTCGCATTTTTTCCAGTCTGCTTTCATTAGATTGTGTTAGCATCATAATCTGCTTCGCATAGTTATCTAGTTGATTTTGTTGCAAATTGGATATTTCCATCAATTGAGACAGTAGTGATCGCTCAATCTTTTCCTGACCTTTGTCAATGGATTCTAATTTGCTCTCTAGCTTAACAAACTTACTAGCAGAGCCTCCTGTTAATAAAATTACCAATATAATAAAATTTATTATAGACATTATTGCAATTATTATAATAAACAAATCACCCATGGATTTACCATCCTTTTCTAAGCATATTAATTTAATTATAGCATATGAACGTATGTTTGGACACGAAGAAATTTGAAAGGTTTATTGAGCAACCTACAAAGTTTATTAAGTTATCCGATATGTTTGTTTAGCGACGCACAATGTTCAGGTTAGAGGAAGAATGCTTGTATTCCAGACAGAATACTCGCCAGGTTTTGTACTTATCTACTCCTAATGCGGGAAAAGACCTACCCTCGTAAATGGACATCCTGTCCATGCACTCGGCTGTTGGCATCCATGCCAACAATTACGGTCTTTTCTCACATTACTCGCAGAGTACAAATACATGCCTCATAACTGTCCTGTATACAAGCATACTCCCTCTCTGATCATTGGAGCCCGTCCCTTAAATACGAATTATGTATGAGTATCTACTTATTACTCCATTCCGAATTTCTTACTCAACGCTCAATTTGCAGGCAAGGGGAAAAGTGCTTGTATAGAGCACAATTATGAGCCTTATATTTGTACTCTGCTTATACTGCTCGAAAAATCTGTAATGCTGGCACGGATGCCAGCATAGGGGCAACCTGACAAGGAGGTCAGATTTGCCCCGGTAAGATTTTCAGCAGTATGAGCAGCTAAGTACAAAATAAGGCGAGTATCTTGTGCTAGTACAACGCTTTTTCTCTTGTCTGCTAAGTGTCCGCCTATTTAATACATAGTCAAGTAGTGAAACTATTTAGTAACCTCAAAACATAAAGAGTGTCGCTAGAACACTCTTTATATAATCATATCTTATTCATTTAAAAATTCTCTATACTCTTTTCCACTTTACCCCTGAAGGAGTGTCTTCAAGTACAATTCCTTGCGCCTTAAGGTCATCTCTTATTTTATCAGACAATGCCCAGTTCTTTTCTTTTCTTGCCTTTTGTCTTTCTTCGATTAACGCTTCAATTTCATCATCTATAGACTCTTCTTTTTTGTTTAGAAGTCCAAGTACATCTGAAAGCTCCATTAGCATATCTAAGGATGCTTTTACTGCTGCCTTTGAGGATTCTACCTTTAGACTGCCGTTTACGTCTCTTATGAGGTCATAAATCGCT
>JARBUB010000160.1 GCA_029239905.1 Clostridia bacterium | reverse complement strand
ACAAGAAAAACAATGAGTGAAACCAAATGCATAAGTTTATTTACAAAAGCAATACAGATAGATCACACCGGAGAAAAGAACGAAATAGAATTCTTTGTTGAAGGCACCTATGCAGTAAAAAACGACTCTTTATATATAACGTATAAAGAGTCAGAGATTTCAGGCATGGAGGGTACTACAACCACCCTTAAAATTACTGACCACAGCTTAAGTATAATCAGGTTCGGAACGTATAACTCAAAGCTGGATTTTAAACATAATGAAGAAACCATTACTAATTATCAAACTCCCTATGGAAATATACCGATTATAATAAATACAAGGCTTTTGGAGATTGATATGAAGCAGGGAGAAAAGTCCACTATACATTTAAAATATACCCTTAACACAGAGGGAGAAGAGCCGATTAACAACGAAGTAATAATAAGCTATAAATAAACGTAGGGGACGCTGCCTGCAGCGTCCCACATAATTACCCCATGTGCCGATTATTGGGCATGAATGAAATGAGGTGAAAAAAATGATACATTCTCTATTTAAGGAAAATATCCAGGATATATTAGATAACATTATTGATGAAGGTGTACATATGGTAGACAGCTCCGGTGTAATTGTCTACTACAACAAATTTGCTGCGGCTTTGGATAATATCAATCCGGTAGAAGCAATAGGCAGGCATATTCTTGAAATCTATCCTTCTTTAACTGAGGAAACCAGTACAATACTTAAGGTTATTAAAAGCGGCAAAGCGATATTGAACTATCAACAGAGTTTTAAGAACTACAATGGTTTGCTTATAACTACCTTGAACTCTACCATTCCAATAATATCAAGCAAAAAGGTTATTGGAGCCGTAGAAATATCAAAGGATATTACAGAGGTTAAGAAGCTTTCAGAGAGAGTGGTTGACCTACAGGCTGAGTTATACTCAGAAAGCAGGCAGCAAAAGAAGACTGACCAAAGCCGCGCAGTTTATACCTTTGCAGATATTATAGGAACCTCTGAAGAGATGCTGAAGCTGAAGAAAAATGCTTTGGCAGTTGCAGATTCGCCTTCTCCTGTGTTGGTGTACGGCGAAACAGGCACAGGTAAAGAACTGTTGATACATGCCATACACAATGCCAGCTCTAGGCGCAATAAACCTTTTATTGCACAAAACTGTGCAGCCCTGCCGGAAAGTCTGCTGGAAAGCATACTTTTTGGGACTGTAAGAGGGAGCTTCACAGGTGCAGAAACTAGACCTGGACTCTTTGAAATAGCAGATGGCGGAACTCTATTTCTAGATGAGATAAACTCCATGTCCTTGCCTCTTCAAGCAAAATTGCTAAGGGTAATACAAGATGGCAATGTCAGAAGAATTGGTGATACCAAAACCATACATGTAGATGTAAGGATTATAACTGCCATAAATACGTCGCCTACTAAGGCCCTTGAGGAAAAGACCCTAAGAGATGATCTGTTTTATAGATTAAGCGTTATCACTCTGCGCATGCCGGATTTGAAGGAACGAAGGGAAGATATACCAGCCTTGGTGCAGCATTTTATAAAGAAATATAACACCATGCTGAAGAAATCAATCAAAGCTGCCCCAAAGGACGTAATGGATTTCTTTATGAACTACACTTGGCCGGGCAATATCAGAGAGCTAGAACATACGATAGAAGGTGCAATGAATATTGCAGATGGCAGTCTGATTAATAGAGGAAACCTTCCTTATCACTTGCTTGGAGAGTTTGATAAAACACCGAAAAGTAGTGAGAAGGAAATAAAACCGCTAAAGGATACTATCGAGCAGCTGGAGAAACAGCTGTTGGCTGAAGCTCTAAAGAAAAATCATGGAAATGTCACTAAAGCTGCAGAAATGCTGGACATACCAAGACAAACCCTTCAGTATAAGATGAGCAAATATAAACTAATAGAATATAGTGCCGAAAAATAGGCAATTTGCTAAAAAAATATCAAGCGTTGAATCATGGATATATGGTTCAACGCTTGATTTTTCTATATTGAAAATAGATGGCACGCATTTTGCTAATTATATTTACGATACTTATAATTTGAGGAGGAATACAATGAAAACAGGCTGTAAATACGGTACTCACAGAGTTTTAGAACCTGTAGGTGTACTACCACAACCGGCAAAGAAAATTGATAATAACATGGACGAGTTTTATGACAATGAAATTCTAATCGATGTGCAGACCCTAAATATAGACTCTGCAAGCTTCACTCAAATTGAAGAGCAAGCTGGTGGGGATGAAGCCAAAATTGCTGAAATTATGACGGGCATAGTAAAGGAAAGAGGCAAGCACCAAAATCCCGTTACTGGTTCTGGCGGTATGCTTATAGGAACAGTGGAGAAAATAGGACCTGCTTTAGAAGGCAAAATTGACCTTAAGGTAGGAGACAAAATTGCAACACTGGTTTCACTTTCACTGACACCACTTAGAATAGATAAAATCAAAGAAGTCAGAAAAGATATTGATCAAGTAGACATAGAAGGCAAGGCTATACTTTTTGAAAGCGGTATTTTTGCTAAGATTCCAACAGATATGCCTGAAAAGCTAGTACTTTCAGCATTGGACGTTGCAGGAGCACCTGCTCAAACAGCAAAGCTTGTAAAGCCGGGAGATACAGTGCTTATAATAGGAGCAGCCGGCAAATCAGGTACGCTATGCTGCTACGAAGCAAAGAGAAGAGCAGGCATAAATGGAAAGGTAATAGGTTTAGTACGTAATGAAGCTGGCGCAAAAATGCTTAAGGATCTCGGCTTAGTTGACGAAGCAATCTTAATTGATGCACTTAAGTCTGTTGAGGTTATGAACAAAGTTGCAGAATTAACAAACGGAGCAATGGCAGACGTAACAATCAACAATGTTAACGTACCGGATACAGAAATGACCAGCATACTTGCAACGAAGAATACAGGAGTTGTTTATTTCTTCAGTATGTCTACAAGCTTTACAAAAGCAGCTTTAGGCGCAGAAGGAGTAGGCAGCGACGTTACCATGATAATAGGAAACGGCTATACAAAGGGACATGCGGAGCTAACTCTTCAAATACTTAGAGAAAGCAAAGCACTAAGAGACTTATTTACAGAATTATACGCATAAAAACTTAGGGGACGCTGTTCACAGCGACCCGCAAATAAAAGGGGGAAATTACGTGAGAAATTACAAAGAAATCGAGCTTTGGAAAAATGTTACTCCTGAACAGTGGAACGATTGGAAATGGCAAGTGTCCAACAGAATTACAACGGTAGAACAGCTTAAGAAGGTTATAAACATTACACCGGAAGAGGAAGTAGGTATACACGATTGCCTAAAAACTCTAAGAATGGCTATTACCCCATATTATGCTTCATTGATGGATCCAAATGATCCAAACTGTCCTGTTCGTAAGCAAGCAGTTCCAACGAATGATGAGCTTCATCAATCAAGCTCTGATATGCTGGACCCGCTTCATGAAGATGGAGATTCACCGGTGCCAGGTTTAACTCACAGATATCCAAATAGAGCACTTTTATTGATCACGGATCAATGCGCTATGTACTGTAGACATTGCACAAGAAGACGTTTTGCAGGCCAAAACGACAGTGCTATGCCAATGGAGAGAATAGACAGAGCGATAGAATATATCAGCAATACACCTGTAATTAGAGACGTATTGCTTTCTGGTGGAGATGCTTTATTGTTAAACGATGATGTTCTAGAGTATATCATCAGTAAACTAAGGGCTATTCCTCACGTAGAAATTATCAGAATAGGTTCAAGAACACCAATTGTTCTTCCTCAAAGAATCACTGAGGATTTTGTGAATATGCTAAAGAAATATCACCCAATTTGGCTGAATATGCATTTCAACCACTCAATGGAAATTACACCTGAAACAAAGCTTGCTTGTGAAAGACTTGCAAATGCCGGTGTTCCACTTGGCAATCAATCAGTATTGCTTCGCGGTATAAATGATTGTGTACATGTAATGAGAGAATTAGTACACAATTTGGTTAAAATAAGAGTAAGACCATACTATATATATCAATGTGACTTATCAATGGGTATCGAGCACTTCAGAACTTCCGTATCTAAGGGTATCGAAATTATCGAAGGCTTAAGAGGACATACTTCTGGCTTCTGCGTACCAACTTTTGTTGTGGATGCACCAGGCGGAGGCGGCAAGATACCGGTAATGCCTCAATATATGATTTCACAAAGCAGAGACAAGGTTATACTTAGAAACTTTGAAGGTGTTATCACGACTTATACAGAACCACAATATGTAGATGAGGAATGCCAATGTGAAGTATGCCAAGGCAAGAAAGAAAATGGTCTTTCTGGCGTGGCAGGTTTGATGCAAGGCAATGCTTTAAGTTTAGAGCCTACGGAGTTGCTTAGAAAAACCAGAGAACAACAAAGAAATGGTGGCTGCGGCTGTCAACACTAAGATATACAGGAGAAACTGATGAGCTTGATTGACCTTGTTTACCCTAAGTACAAAATAATATCCATAGTAGGTACTTCGAAGAATGCCGGAAAAACAGTTGCAATGAATCACATCATAGAAGAGGCTGCAGAGAGACGGATTACGTTAGGACTTATCTCGACAGGCCGCGATGGGGAACGTAGAGATGTGCTGACAAATACTGAGAAGCCCCCTGTATATGCGTGCAAAGGAAGTATCATAACTACTGTGGAAAATGCCTTAGGCAATGTGGCTGAGAGTGAAAGAGCTGGAATAGAAATACTTGAGGTTACAGGGTATAACACACCTATGGGCAAGGTTATAGCAGGCAAGGTTATAGAACCTGGATATGTAGAAATATCAGGTCCCAGATCTTCTGCGACAATAAGGAAAATGTGCCTTGTGATGCAAGATTTGGGTGCTGAGTTGGTTCTTGTGGACGGTTCTTTAGACCGTCGAGCCTCAGCAGCGCCCGCATTATCAGAAGGAACAATTTTGGCCACCGGAGCGGCATTGTCCAGAAGTATGGAGACTGTCATACAAAAAACTAAGCATATTGCAAGCTTGTATTCTATTTCAAGGGCTGATGACATTATAATTGATGCTGCAGTATCAGCCGTAGAAAACAAGGAAACAGTGATTGTTGATGAGGATGGGTGCTGTCATACGGCATGCACCCAGACCTCTCTTAATAGCGGTGCTGCTATTGCAGAGCTGCTGACAGAACGGTCTAGATATGTGATACTAAGCGGTTCGGCAACCTTTGATACACTAAAAGACATTGTAATGAGCAAAAGAGATAAGATTCAAATAGTAGTCAAAGATGCAACCCGTATTTTTATAAACGAAAATGAGTTTTTTATGCTAAATAAGATGGGTATGAATATAAAAGTCATTGAAGCTATGAATATCGTTGCAATTACGGTAAATCCATACTCCCCGGAAGGATATTATTTTGACCCGGAAGAGTTTTTAAAGACGATGAAAGAAGAGATGCCAAATATTCCGGTACTAGATGTAATGCAAGCTTAATTTAGAATGACTGTAGGGGGTGGACCATGTGCCACCCCGCTTTAAAAACCACCAAACAAAAGGAGGGCTTTTGATATGCTTATGAATTCCAAAACCAGACATTCTCTGGACTTTGACAGAGTTTTATCTGATTTGCTGCCTTCGTCGCCCTTCGGTAATAAATGCAAAGGCGATATGAAACCTTATTTTTCTTTGGATGCCGAAAAACTGGCACTTGAGCTAAATAAGGTTTTTGAAATGAAGGAACTATTAACAAGTCAGTTGGAAGTCATAAGAGAAATAAAAACCAGCCTTAAGCAAATCAAAGACATTCGCAGATCCATAGAGCGATGCATAAACGCAGGCATATTAAACGAAGTGGAGCTTTTTGAGCTAAAAAGCTTGCTTTTCATCATGAACAGTCTAAACAAAGACCAAAGTAGGCTTCGCTGGAATATAGACAAGAAGTACAAGATATATGAACTACCAAGGGTATTAGAACTATTAGATCCGCAGGGCTGCGGCATAAGAGCCTTTTATATTTATGATGAGTATTCTGAAAAGCTAAAAGCCATAAGGGCTGAAAGAGCTTCAAAAGAACAATGCCTAGAGCGGCTTCGGAAGCAGGCTATTGAGCAGATCGAAGGCGAAACTGGCTTGAAGCTTAAAGTGACGGGGGAATTCACTGCAAGCAAAAGTCAGCATGAACTAGTATCAAAGCTAGCTTCCTGTCAAGGCTTGCAGCTATCTGGAGAAACCTTTAGCAATTTTACCTATAAGATTAAGTCAAACATTAAAATGATTGAATGCTTGAAAGAAGTTGAGGATTTAAAGGGCGAAGAGTTGCTGGAAGAAGCTGAGGTTTTGCAGCAAATCTCAGATAAGCTTGCAGTTCATGGCACAGATATACTGGCAAACATAAATGCCATCGGAGAGCTGGATCTGCTTATAGCAAAGGGTGAATTAGCTCTAAGACACAATGGAACAAAACCTGAACTTTCAAATGATGGGAGCTGCAGAATAAAAGACGGCATCAACCCTATTGTTCAAAAGGAGCTGCACAAGCTAGGTAAACATTATATGCCAATAAGTGCAGAGTTGTCTGAGGGGGTAACTTTGATTACTGGGGCAAATATGGG
>JARBUB010000159.1 GCA_029239905.1 Clostridia bacterium | reverse complement strand
AAAGAGTTGAAGGTTCAGCTATACAGAAAAGAGCAAGAAACAGAAAAGGCAAAAGCCGACCTTGCCTATGAAATAGAAGCAAGCAAGGTGCAGCAGGAAGTTGAAAAAGAAAAAATGCAGGTTCAGATCGTTAGGAAGCAAAAGGAAATTGAACTTGCAGAGCAGGAAGCTGCTCGTAAAGAAAAGGAATTGGAAGCAACTGTTGTAAAAATGGCAGATGCTGAAAAGTATCAGATAGAAAAACAAGCAGAGGCTGATAAGTACAAGGAAATTCAAAATGCGATGGCTGTAGCTGAGGCAATTAAGCTAAAGGGTAATGCGATGGCTGAAGCCAGAAGAGCAGAAGGTATGGCAGAAGTTGAAATCATAAGAGAAAAGGGTAAAGCTGAAGCAGAGGCTATGATGAAAAAGGCTGAAGCATATAAGCAATACAATGATGCAGCTGTAAGCCAGATGATAATTGAGAAGCTGCCTGAGCTTGCAAGAGCTATATCAGAACCATTGTCGAAGACAGAAAAGATCGTTATAGTTGATAGCGGCAGCGGTGAAGGCAAGGGTGCAGCAAAGGTCTCGGGCTATGTAACTGATATATTATCCTCACTTCCTGAGACAGTGAATGCTCTGACAGGGGTTAATTTGATGGATATATTCAATAAGAACTTCAAGACTGCAGAAGTGACAGAAAAAGTAGTGAAAGAAGCTGCAAAAGCAGCAGAAGAGAAGTAACAATGAGGGCTTTGCTGAGTTTATACTTGGCAGAGCCCTTAACAATAAAAAGCACGTCGAAACTTGTGGAAGTATGTACTACGTGGTAATATAAATATAGTAGCTTAAGGCTTCCAAAATCGAAATTTTGAGTAGATATGTTGCGAAAAAGAACTAGCAATACAAAATCAGTAGGGGAATCTGCTTTTGTAGTATCGAAGATGTATTTTTCACAATATATGAATAGGAGAAAATGTTTTGCACTATGTGAATTAAAGTAAAATGTTTCGTGCAAAACATATAGATGGTGATGAAATGGCAAGAATAATGGTTGTAGACGATACCTATTTTATGAGAGCGCTTATAAAAGCCATACTCAAGCAAGCGGGGCACGAGGTTGTAGCCGAGGCTAGAGATGGAGATGAGGCCTTAAAAAACTATATGATTTATAAGCCGGATTTAGTAACGATGGATATAACCATGTATGGCATGAACGGTATAGATGCTGTCAAAGCCATAATTTCCATGGATAAAACTGCAAAGATAATTATGATAAGTGCCATGTCACAGAAAAGTATGGTTATAGGGGCTATCCGAAATGGAGCGAAACATTTTATTATTAAGCCAGTAACCGTAGAAAAGGTAGTAGGAGTAATAGATCAGGTATTAGGAATAAAGACTAAAAGCTCTAATGGGAATGATGACTTTAGCGGAATAAAGCAGTCTATAGAAGAAATGGAAAAAGCTATTGTTGAAATTGATGAAAATGGTACTAAATAAGTAGAAGCATCTGATTTAATGAAAATGTTAAGTACAAAATATATAAGTAAATGTAATCTATTAGAAGTGAGACGATATAATGAAGAAAATAAGGAAAATTTATAATAAAGTATTATTTGTTTTTATAATTATTATGATTGTGTCTGTAGCCAACGTGTTTATGGGAGTTTGCTTCACTAAGCTGGAAAAGGTTTCAATCAATACAGATAAGCTGACCGAGGGTTCAAGCATTAGACTTCTTCAAATAAGCGATGTACATAACAAGAAGAGTCTGAACAGCAATCGACAGCTGATTAGGCTGACACAGGAAGCACGACCGGATCTTGTGGTGATTACCGGGGATTTAATTGATGATAACACACGGGATTTAGAAAATGTTTACAAGCTGGTGGAGGGGATTTCCGCAATATGTCCTAAGATATATTTTGTAACAGGTAATCATGAATGGCGCGGGGGCATTGCTGAAGATCTTATGATGGGATTATCCAAAAGAGGGGTAAAGATATTAGATAATAAAAATGAATTTGTTAAAGTACGAGATTTAAGTTTAAATCTATGTGGTGTATCAGACTGGACTTCAGGACAGCTGGATTTAAGCAAGGCACTGAAAGGCGCAGATTCTGGCATATATACTGTTATGCTGGCCCATGACCCATGGATTATTAATGATTACAAGGACCTTGTACCAGATTTGACCCTAAGCGGACACACCCACGGAGGGCAAGTTAGGTTTCCCTGGGTAGGGGCAATCGTAGCACCGGGGCAAAAATTATTTCCGGATCTAGATAAGGGATTCTACAATCTAGAAAATGACAAGTTTTTATATATTGATAGCGGAGTGGGAATAAGTTCTTTTCCTATAAGATTTTTAAATAGAAGTCAAATTACATTAATTACAATTGAATAGGTAACTGACAATATTTCCAATAACTACATGAGTAATATTATTAAGATTGCTTAAGATATTACTGTGACCTCAAACTACATAAACTTTTGCAGGAGGTGGAAAACATGTCAGTAAAGGAATCAAGAGCAGGACTAAACAGATTTAAAATGGAAGTTTCAAACGCTTTAGGAGTAAACCTAAAGGAAGGCTATAATGGAGACATAACAGCAAGAGACGCAGGCAGAGTAGGCGGCGAAATGGTTAAAAGAATGATAGACGCTTATGAAGAAGGACTTAAAAACAGATAAGATACATAAATAGAGCAACCAAAAGCCCTTTGCAGAAATGCAAAGGGCTTTTATATATATTGTATGCTGACAACGGAGCTTGTGGTATTTCATTGTAATGACAAGAATGTAATATCAACAACACTATATAAAGTAAAATACTTACAAAACTTACAATTATATGATATGATATTACGTGAAAATATTTAAAACTAACTCTAAACGTTGGAGAAAGGTAATCAAATGAAAAGACTTGTAATCATCCCCGCATATAATGAAGAGCGAAATATTAAATGTGTTGTAGATTCAATCAAAACCTCGGGGTTAGATGTTGATATTGTTGTAGTAAATGACGGATCAATTGACGATACATCTAAAGCTTCGAAAGAAGCAGGTGTACGTGTCATTGACTTACCTATTAACTTAGGAATTGGTGGAGCGGTTCAAGCTGGTTTCATATATGCATACCAAATGGACTATGATGTAGCAATACAAGTGGATGGAGACGGCCAGCATGATGTTAAGGACTTGTCAAAACTAATTAAAGCCATAGAGAATCAAGAAGCAGACTTAATTATAGGATCAAGATTTGTAGAGAAAAGCAATTATAAACCAAGTATTACAAGAAACCTGGGAATTAACTTTTTCTCCAAGTTGGTCTCCCTGTTAATAAAATACACTATAACGGACACTACTTCAGGCTATAGATGTATAGGTAAGGCTGCAATAAGTTTATTTGCTGAATATTATCCTATGGATTATCCAGAAGTAGAAACCATTGTATATGCTCACAAAATGGGATTAAAAGTGAAAGAAATATCCGTTGATATGAATCCTAGGTTATCTGGAAAATCTTCAATTTCATTACTGGACGGATTATACTATTTAATAAAAGTAACCATTATGTTATTGGTGACTCCGAAGCTTCATAAGTTAAGAAATAGTAACCCTGCTGCATATGGAGGTAAAAATGACTATTTATAAGTATTGTATTGCGATTGCATTACTATTTTTGCTTACTACCCTTTATTTTATTAAGCAAAGAAAGCTGGAATTTGGATATTGCATTTTATGGTTCTCAATTAGTATATTTTTATTTATCATAGCTGCAAGTCCCGTTTTATTGGAGTACATCGCAACCTTTGTCGGAATTGATTACGGACCCTCTTTTCTTTTCCTAGGAGGTACACTTTGTAACATGCTAATTATATTTTACTTAACCATAAAGCTATCAGGAATGAAAATAAAAGTAGTGCGATTGACGCAAGAAATAGGCATCATCAAAAGCAAAACTAGCAGTGAGGTAGATAATGATTTATATATTAATACTGATAAACATTAGTTTATTGGTAATTGGACAATTGTTTTGGAAGTATGGGATAACACAGACTGGGTTTCAATTGACTCTTGATAATATTATAAAAATAGTTATGAATAAATATATTATTTTAGGAATGATATCTTATGTAGCGGCAACATTCATATGGCTGTATGTTCTGTCAAAAAGAGATGTTTCTTCTGTATATCCTTTGCAGAGTCTATGTTACTTAGTTATGCTGATAGCGGGAATTCTGATATTTAAGGAAACGGTGACTCTTAACCGCTGGATAGGTGTATTGCTTATCGTTGCAGGTGCATTTTTGGTTAATAGGGGATAGGGGTATTAGATGAAAAGTACAAGGAATTCAAGAATGAATGTATATTTAATATTAATATTATTGATATTTGCAATGATACAGGCTGTTGTTATCGGTTACTATGGAGAGCAGTGGTATTTAGGCGACTTTGTAAAGATGGATAATGATGATGTCAAATATATTCGAAGTGCGTGGAACTTGCTTGATAAACATATGTTTGTATACCATGACGTAAACCAACCGACAGTTTTTATAATGCCAGGATACCCATTTATTCTGGCTCTTTTTATGAAGATATTCGGTAAGATCGATGGACTTATTGTTGTCAGGTATTTTCAAGGGTTATTGCAGGTAATATCCTTGTACTTAATATTTCGTATATGCAAAGACATTTTTAACGAAAAGGTTGCCTTGATTGCTGTTTTGCTTAATGCAATATATCTTCCGGAGATGGTTAGTGCGGGGTTGATTTTAACTGAAGCAGTATTTAAGTTTTTATTGGTAGTCTTGATATTTACAAGTATAAAGGCAGTAAAAAGTAAAAGCTTTTATTATTATGCTCTAGGAGGGGTAATCTGGGGACTAGCAATACTTATAAGGCCAACAATTCTCGCTTATCCAATCGTTATTCTTATCGTGTGGATGATATATAAATACAGCGTAAAAGAAATACTTACGCGGACATTGCTGGTATTATTTATCGGTATAACGATAATGTCGCCGTGGGGTATTCGTAATTTTGTAGTGTTCTCAAAGTTTATACCTCTTACCTTGTCTTCTGGGAATCCATTTTTACAAGGAACCTATATAAACTATGACCAAACAAAGGACCCTGCAGGGTACAAGACCTCAAGCAATATTATTGAAAATGATAAAATCGAGAAAGAAACTGGAATCAAAAGACTTCAGCAAGATTTCCCTAGAAAGCCACTTTCATATATAGCTTGGTATACGGTGGGAAAATCCTATTACTTCTGGTATGTACCATACTATTCAAAAGATGTATTTGGAATTCCGTTCGTTGTAATGGGAGTATTTCACGTAATGTTATTGATGCTTGCATTAGGTAATATAATTTTATATAGAGCCAAATTAAGACGGGAAAGCTTGATATTACTGCTAATCATACTATATTTCAACATAATGCATTTACCATATTTTACATGCTCGCGCTATGCGTATCCAATTATGTCATTTGTCATTATATTTGCAGCAAATACACTTTATAATTTGATTAAAGCAAGAAATGATGGGGGAGGTCCCCTTCACTTCAAAAAAATCCCTTTGCAGTAAGGCAAAGGGATTTTCTATGAGTCCATTTCTTTGTGCTATAATATACATTAAGAACGCAAAAGGTGGGGTATCTGTATGAGTTTGCGCATAATTTACGGTAGGGCAGGGAGCGGCAAAAGCAGCTTTTGTCTGGAGGATATAAAACAAAAATTAGGAGCGGGGGGCAACGGTCCTTATATTATAATTGTACCGGAGCAGTTTTCACTGCAAGCAGAGCAGCGCTTGGTTCAAAAGCTTGGGGCTAGCGGTATAAACGGAGTAGAAGTGTTAAGCTTCAGACGTTTGGCATATCGCGTGTTCTCTTCAACTGGGGGAGCAGTACATGC
Organism: Clostridia bacterium; assembly: GCA_029239905.1. GTDB lineage: Bacteria > Bacillota > Clostridia > Lutisporales > Lutisporaceae > GWB2-37-7. The sequence goes on along the minus strand of JARBUB010000159.1, from coordinate 702 downwards.
ACATATCAACGCTGCAGGAAAATCGATGCTTTTGTACAGAGCAATTGATAAGCACAGGGACAAGCTTAAGATTTATGCTCGAACCTCTGAACGCAAAGGTTTTATTACCAAGCTTAATAGAATCATAAGTGAGCTTAAAAGATATATGCTGACAGCAGAAATGCTGTATCAAGCTGCTGAGGGACATAAGGAAGCAAATCCTATGCTATCTAATAAACTTCAAGATATAGCTTTGATATATGAGGAGTTTGAAGGACTGCTGCACAGCAGCTACATAGATACGGATGATGATTTAACAATGCTATGCAATAAGCTGGATTATTGCAGTTTATTTGATCAGGCTGAGTTTTACATAGATGAGTTTGCAGGCTTTACGCCGCAAGAGTATGCAGTAATAGAAAAGCTGATGAAGAAATCAGGCGGTATAAATGTGACTTTATGTACAGATTGCTTGGTGGATTTTACTGATATAGATGATATAAATGTGTTCAGCCCAACTCAAAGTGCTGCGGCTAGGCTGATGAAGATAGCAGGCAGCAATAAGATACATATTGAAAAACCAATAAATTTAAGAAATAAGGATAGCAATAAGTACAACCCCCCTCTATTACATTTGGAGGAGAACTTATATTGCTATAGCTATAAGACATTTAAGGAGGAGACCAAGGACATAAGCATATTCATGGCCTCCAATATTTATTC
>JARBUB010000158.1 GCA_029239905.1 Clostridia bacterium | reverse complement strand
TTCACTAGGCTTAGCAAAACCTAAATGATGCTAGTATTCATATTATATACTAAAAACTATCAGAAACACTTACTTATTCATAGTATATTTAGTAAGTCACTATATTTATCCTGCAAATAAAAAAATAGCAGCAAAGAATGCTGCTAACAATGCTTAATTGCCTCCTCAAATATATGAAAAGCAAAACTTAACTGCTCTGTTGTTACAATGAGCGGTGGATGCCACGTAATACAGTTTCCAGATGAGACCTTAAAGGATAGCCCTTGTTCCAGGCAGTAATAAAGTATCTTTTCAGCAAGCTCATTATGTTTTTCTTTTGAAAATCGATCTTTCACTAGTTCAAAAGATAGTAAAAGACCAGTGATTCGATAATCTCCAATACACTGATATGTATCATACAGATTCTTTGAGCATTGTACGGCAAAATTTGATTGTGTTTTACAATTATCTAGAAGTTTGTACTCATCAATATATTGAATGGCAGCACAAATTGCCGCACATCCCACTGTGGGTTTTTCATGCGTATAATGACCAAGTGAGATATCCTGTGCCTTGTCATATTTGGCCTTAATAAGGATAGCAGCCTGCGGTATGACTGCCCCACCAAGTCCTTTTCCCAGTACAAGCATGTCTGGCTCAACAGCAAAATTTTGGTGCACATAAAACATTCCACTTCTACCAAGGGCTGTTGGAATTTCATCGAAAATTAGCAGTATGCCGTTTTGATCACAAATTTCTCGCAGCCTTTGAAAATATATGGCAGGAGGAATATGGGTATCGGTTGCTCGAATCGGCTCTAGTATGACTGCACCGATATCGCCTTCATTTTTGATGATATATTCAATATAATCCACAGCGAACTTCGCAACCGTTTTTGGACAAGAGCTATTCATAAGATTTCGATACGCATTATATGGTATTGCTCGTATGCATCCAGGCATAAGAGGTCCCATATCCTGCCGAAAAACCGCCTCTCCCCCCACAGAAATAGAATCCAGCCCAGCCCCATGAAAGGATTCCCACATGGATATCACTTTATGCCTACCTGTAATTTTACGGGCCATTTTAAGAGCAATTCCTACAGCAGCACTGCCTGATGGGGTAAATAAAACCTTATAATCTTTTGATATCGTTTTATCAATCAATGCTTTAGCTGCTGTTATGACTATATCAGATGTATATCTTCTAGGTATGAAGGGCAGTTTATCTAACTGTTTCTTAACCGCTTTCATTACATACGGATTCTTATAGCCAACCTGATGGATACTGTTTCCATGAAAATCAAGATACTTTTTCCCATTCATATCGGTTATATAACATCCTTCTGCATCTACAATCACATTCATGCAAGGTGTCGACATGGATTGTTTTATAAATACATCTTCATCAGCTTTTAATACCCCTATGCTTTTTTCATCAAGAGCCTTAATCCAGTTTTTTCTTTGCTGGCTAGAATTAACATCGCCTTCTCTGTTTATTTCAGTTTTATTTGGCATTTGGTCTTTTTCCTTGTCCGAGGAGTGTATTAATTCTTGCAATTAATTGGGGAAGTTCTTTTATGGTCTCTATGGTAAAATCTGCACCGCAAGTTAAAAATGTTTGCTCTGTATTTATAATGACTTGTCTTTTTTCTGTTTCCGTTAAACTTTCAAATTCATCATAGCTGAGCCCCATCTGGGAACTCCCAACAACTACTCCTACAGACCACACTCCAGCATTCAATCCTTCTTCAATATCCGCCGCCGTATCGCCTACTTTAACCACTTTCCATGGCACAGACAGCTGTAACGCCTCCATATTTCTAAATATCATATATGGATAGGGTCTTCCATAGGAATTTGTGGAATCAGGTGTAATCCAAAAATCAGGTTCATAACCTTTTTCTTTTGCACCTGTAGCTACTATCTTCATCATAGAGTCCGTATAACCTGTTGTTGAGCCAATTTTCATCCCCTTTTCTCTGAGTTTCTGTACTGTTTCCACTACCTTAGGCAGAGGTTTTGTATATTCTGCAAGAGACGCGAGAAGCAAAGATTCAAAGCTTAAATATAGCTCATCAATATCCTGTTCATTAAAACATCTACCATATTTCTCTTCCCATATTCCGCTAATTCTTGGCATTTCCAACATAGCCCGAATATGGTCTCTTTTCAGCATCCCCATTGGAACTCTCGCTTCATCAATAGTTACTTCCACATCAGCAGCTTTAAAAACCTTAATAAATACATTAACAGGTGCAAAACAGCCAAAATCAACTGTAGTTCCAGCCCAGTCCAATATAATGCCCTCTATTTCACTCATCAATCGATGCCCTCACATATCCTTTGATTATATCGCATAGCTGTAGAATATCCTGCTCGTATATTTCACCAATATTCCCAATTCGAAAAGTATCTACATCTGTCAGCTTACCAGGGTACAAAACAAAGCCTCTTTCCTTAACATGATGATAAAACGTGTTAAATTCAAAATCCTCTCTTGGAAAACGGAATGTAGTAATGATAGGAGATTGAAACGCTTCTTTTATATATGAAACAATACCAATATCTTTGAGTTTTCCTCGTAAAAGCCTACTATTACTTTCATAGCGTTTACTTCGTGCGAAAACGCCGCCTTCTTCTGCTAATTCATCAAGAGCTTTTGAAAATGCGGCAACTACATGTGTTGGCGAAGTATATCGCCACTTGCCATCCTGATCCATATGCTTCCATTGCTCATATAAATCTAAGGATAAACATCTTGCGTTACCTTGGCACTTTAAAAGTTTTTCGAGTTTAGCCACTACGAAACAAAAGCCTGGCACCCCCTGAATGCATTTGTTTGCACTGCTTATTAGATAATCAATACCTAAATCCTGAACATTCATTTCAATTCCGCCAAAACTACTCATAGCATCAACAATTAAAGTTTTACGATACGCTTTAGAAATATCAGCTATATCTTGAATCGGATTTAGGATGCCCGTTGTTGTTTCGCAGTGAACCATTGCGATATGGGTAATACCGATATCACTTTCAAGAATATTTTTTATGTCATTAGCATCAGGAATCATATCATATTGAACACGATGAACAACATGATTCGTACCAATGCATTTTGCCATAGCTACCATTCTTTCTCCATAAGCACCGTTAGTAATTATAAGGCATTTCTCTTCCTTACTGATGCATGTCATTAATACAGCTTCTACGCCGAAGCTTCCACTCCCCTGCATCAGCACTGTAGTATATACATTCGGCGATACTGCTGCTATCTCAAGAAGTTGACCTCGAATCTTTTGTGTTATGTTTTTATATTCCTCATCCCAGGTACAGCGGTCAAAGAGCATTTCTTTTTTAACGCCACTTGTCGTTGTTAAAGGCCCCGGGGTTAAAAGTTTATAACCTTTCATCTAACTTTCCCCCTCCATTTCTTTCTATTATCTATTTTGCAGCTTTGAAAAACTCCTGATGAGCTTCAAGAAGTTCTACTGTCAATGGTTTTGTAAAGATCTTTGGATTGCCAGCCTTATTTACATCCGTTACAATTTCCCCCTGATATAGGGCTACAGGATAATCCTTAATTAATTCAGGTCTGGCTTTTTCAATGATCACCTTTGCCATGTCCATAGCAAGCTTCGTAGTAGCTGTATCTGCCTTTTTAACGACTGCAATGGATTCTGTAAGTGTGTAATTTCCTTCTATTGGATCGATATAATCGATTGGCTTTCCGGCAGCCTTATCTGCTACGGCTTGATGACGCAGTCCAAATCCTACTGCAACTTCTCCCACTCTTACCTTTTTAATTGGACCTGAACCGGAAGTCTCAATATGAGGACCACAATTTTGAATCAATTTATTAAGTACTACTTTACCTTCCACTTCTCCATATTCGCTGATAATCGCCTGGATCAAAAGCCATGCCGTGGAAGAATTCATTATGTTAGGAATGGAAACTAGCCCTTTATATTCATCCTTCGTTAAATCTTTTATTGATTTTGGCATAGCTAACCCTTTATTCTTTATAACCTGGGTATTAATAAATATGGCGCCTGTATTTGCTAGCATCGGAGTATAATAGGCTGGATACTTTTCAAGTGCTTTCGTTTCAAAATTCAAATCAGCAAACATTTTATGCTTTTGTTGAGCACTTTCTACAAAGTAAGAACTCATTGTTACTAAATTGGCTTCAATTTTGTCACCTTCAGCCATAAGCTTGCCACCAAGTTCAGATGTACCCATGCTTTGCAGCACATATTTTCCTTCATATCCTGCAGTATTAAGGCTATTTTGCATCGTTTGTACTGCTTCTTTATCTGCATTGGTATAGATAACTACTTTCTGCGGACTGCTATTACTTGCGCATCCCACCAAACCAATCAACATAGAAGCTAAAATGAAGCATAGAGTAAGATTCTTAACTATTTTTTTCATAATACGATCTCTCCCTTTTAATTACAGTTCTTTTATTTATTATTTCATCCACGTTGGTTAGTGAATGATAGCTTTTTATGCAAGAATACACTAAAAATTTTTATACCTATATTGGTTAGAAAAATAAGGATTGATAAGACAAATATTTCATTAAAATTTGCAAAATGCTGAAGCTCTTTTATTTTGCTAGTTACAACTGAAGTTCGTGCAGTTACCAGAAATATAATCGCACTAATGGTAACCATGGAGTTTATAAAATAGTAGCCAAACATCTCCACTAATGTCGATATGGAATTGGGAATAATCACTCTAATGATCGTCTTGATCCAAGTATCACCCATTAATTCTCCTGTAATCTCCCAGGATGGGTTCATTTTGGAAAGAGAATTTTTTGCCATAAGATAAGGAGTCGTAAAGAAGTGTACTATATTGCAAATGATGATTATAGCAAAGGTTCCTTTTAGATCACTGCTATTAAACAGCAGCAAATACGCTAGCCCTAAAACCATCCCTGGTACTGTATTCGTTATCATGGAGAACACATCAATGCTCAATTTTACTTGTTTACTCATCGGAGTACGAACATTTATGATGGCCGCACTATAAGAAATAATGGTTCCAAGCAAGGCAGAAGCGATTGCAACGAATAATGAATTTTGGTATACATCCATTATTGATGTAGAAAAAAGAGTATCTTTAAAAAAGCTAGTGGTAAAACTCATATCATAGGGGAAATTTTTTACAAATGGGGTTATGAACATAACTAGAAAGATTAGCATAATACTAAGGATTGTTGTCATGGAAATAATGGCTAAATAAATATCACGCATCCTATTCTTAACAATCTCTATATTCGTAAACTTATCATAATGAAAATTGAATCTTTCAAGATAATTTAAAAATAAAACGCCAAATATTGCCGGCATAAGCATGATCATGGCTATTGCTGAGCCACTATTAAAGTTTGGAATGGCACCTAACATCACCTGATATAACTGAGCTGCAACAACACTATAGGTCCCTCCCACCGAGGCAGGTATTCCAAAATCAGTGAAGCTTAAAATGAAAGCGATCACAAATGCGCCTCCTAAAGTACCGACCAATGGGCGGAGGATTGTATTTGTAAAACTTCTAAAAAATCCATCCCCCATTAGAGTAGAAACAATAATGAATTTTTTATCAATATAGCCGAAAGAATTATTAATCAGTAGAAAAGCTGAAGGTAAGGTATAAATAACATATCCCATTAAAAGCCCGTTAAAGCCATAAATTGAAAATAATTCTTTGCCAAAAAGCTGTGTTAATAAGCCTTGTTTACCAAAAGAGTATATAATGGCGAAGCCATAGGTGATCGTAGGCAGCAGCATAGGTAATACGATTCCAATTTTTATGATTTCTTTTATCGATTTATATATATTTGTACAATTTACGGCGTAAGCGAGGATAAAAGCCAAAATGGTTGTTACCAATGCTGTAAGCGCTGAAACATAGATACTATTTTTGATTGCACTTAAAATATCTTGATCATAAATAACGGAAACGTAATTGGAAAAATCTACGCCATGCCCAGTTTTAACAGAATTCATCAGCAGTATAAATAAAGGAGCAAAGAGAAAGGCAACGAAGAATATTGCAACTGTTATATAAATAAGTTGTGTTTCTAGTCTTTCTTTACGCATGGCAGCCTTCGAATAAATTATAAATGTTATCCCTTTTTATTCTTAGCTGACGCAAGATAAACTCCTCCACAAAGTTATTTTGAGGCTGATGAATTACCTGTTTAGGTGTGCCAAATTGCGAAACTTTTCCTTGATCAATAATTAATACTTTATCCGACATGGTCAGAGCTTCTTCTGGATCGTGGGTTACAATGATAGTGGTCAAATGATACTCTCTTGTAATGGCTTTAATTCTGTCCTTAATGGTTTCCTTTATGACGCCATCAAGAGCACTTAAAGGCTCATCCAAGAGAAGTATTTTAGGCTTCGTAGCTAAAGTACGAGCAAGTGCTACCCTCTGCTTTTGCCCACCGGATAGCTGACTAATCTGTTTGGACAAATGAGGCTCTAACTCTAAAAAATCAATTAGTCCATCAAGTTCCTCCTTGCTTATTAAATCAGGCCTATTTTTCACTCCATAAATAATATTTTTATAAGCATTAAGATTGGGAAAAAGCGCATAATCTTGAAAAACAATATTAAAGCC
>JARBUB010000157.1 GCA_029239905.1 Clostridia bacterium | reverse complement strand
TCCGCCTTGAAATCCTCGGCCTTCTCAATCTTCACTCCTTTAATACCGTACATTCTTGCGATACCAGCATAATCAGGAGCATATTCTTCACCGTCTCTAAAGAACAGGGTCCCGAAAGTAGTGTCATAATGAGCTTTAATTAAGCCAGCAATTGTACCAAATGCATTATTATTCATAATTACAATAACAATTGGTATATTATCGGCAGCGATAGATGCCAATACTGCCGGATTTTGTCCAAATCCACCATCTCCAACAACAGCAATAACAGTTTTATCTGGTGCACCAATTTTGACACCCATTGCTCCGGGAACACCAAATCCCATAGTTGCTAGTCCCCCCGGGGTAATAAATGTATCTGCTTTGTGGAAGGAAAACTGCTGACCAATACCATTCTTGTTCCAGCCAACATCAGTAACGATAAGCGCATCGCTAGGGGCAGCGGCTCGCAAATCAGCCAGTATTCGCTGAGGGCTCATTGGAAATTGATTACTTTCCTCCAGCGACTTGTTATTAGCTTTAAATTCCTTCTTGAAGTTAGCGATTTCTTCTTCAACGGCTTTATTTTTATGTGCCTGCGGGTATAATTTTTTAGCGGCTTTATTCAACATTATCAAAGCTTTTTTCAGATCTGCAACAGCCCCTAGCTCAACCGGATAATTACGTCCGATTTCTGAAGGATCTATATCGATATGAATCAGCTTAGTGGGTGGCCCACTAAAAGTAAAGTCTGGATACCATGAACTGCAGTCGCATTCCTTGAAGCTTGTTCCCAAAGCAAGAATGTAGTCTGCATTCCGACATTTATTGTTGATAAACTTTGTCCCCCAAAAGCCTGTCATACCCATCATTAGAGGATTGGTATCCGGTAAAGTTGCCTTACCCATAAGGGAGCAGCTAACTGGAATTCCCATATGGTTGACAAATTCCTCAAACTCCGCCGTTGCTCTAGCCAATTTAACGCCACCACCAACATGAATAACAGGATTTTTTGCGGTGGCGATCATATTTACAATTTTTTCAGCTAACTCTTCATCAATAGATGGTTTTTGTATCATCTTGGCATTATAGCTTAATCGTTTAAATAGTACTTCATCAACTTCTGCCGAGAACATATCCATTGGTACATCAATAAGGACTGGTCCCGGCCTCCCTGATTCAGCTAAGGAAAATGCCTTTTCCAAAATTTCCGGGAACAGCTCGACACGGTCTACTCGCCACACCCGCTTAGCAAAGGGGCGATAAATTTCGCATTGTGATCCATCAGAGTGAAGATTTACTTCTTGGTGAGGGTGTTTACCAAAATAGTAGGATTGTACATCTCCGGCAATAACGACCATAGGTATTGAATCAAGTGCGGCAGTAGCAACACCAGTCACATTATTTGTGATACCAGGACCTAATGTACTTAGGACGACAGAAGCTTTTTTGGTTACACGAGCGTAACCATCGGCTGCATGCGAAGCGATTTGTTCATGTCTCACATTTATGAATTTAATTTTTTTGCTTTTGGATAAAGCAGCTAAAAAAGCAATATTCGTATGTCCGCATAATCCAAAGATATGCTCTATTCCTCGGTCTTCTAAATATTGGATAATTTGCTCTGACATATTTTTCTTCATTGCTTTCCCTCCTAAATTTTGAAACTACTTGCTGTATAGTTCGTAATTAATAACCTACAAGCATCATTACTTACTCGTTTCTATTATTAATGTTCTTTTGAGCAACTAATTTTTCGGCAGCCACCACTATACCTGTAGTATCCATATTATACTTGGTATACAATATTTCGCATGGTCCAGATTCACCGAAAACATCCGGGATACCAATACATTTGACCTTACAAGGATATTTTTCCGCCAAAAGTTGGGAAACGGAAGAACCCAGTCCGCCAATAATCGAATGATCTTCTATTGTTATAATTGCGTTTGTCGCTTTAGCTGCTTCCAACACTGCTTCCTCATCAATAGGTTTGAGAGTACTCATATCGATCACACGAACTCTGATCCCTTTTGCATTGAGTATACCTGCTGCATCCAATACCTTTTGCAGCATGATACCAGTAGAAATAAGTGCCACATCATCGCCATAATTCAAAATCTTCGTTGCCTTACCTAGTTCAAACTGATACGAATCATCATAGATTACTGGAGAAGGGTTGCGGTGCAAGCGAATATATAGAGGGCCGGTGAAGCCTATCGAAGCATGGGCAATAGAGCGAGCTGCAACAGCATCGGCTGGTTGTATAATCGTCATATTAGGCAAGGCTCCCATTATAGCCACGTCTTCTACCGCTGCGTGAGTTGCACCGTCCTCTCCTACCTGCAGTCCAGTATGGGTACCAACTACAGTTACATTAAGTTTTGGATAGCAAATGTAAGTCCTTACCTGTTCGCAGCAGCGCATCGTAGCAAAAACAGCAAAGGTGCAAGCAAATACCTTAAAGCCTGTTGCAGCAAGACCAGACGCTACGTTAATAAGATTTTGCTCCGCTATACCGATAGAATAGGATCTATTCGGAAACAACTCACTCATAGCTTCAATACCACAAGCTTTGGTATCCGCATTGCATACTACAAAACTATCATTGGTCTTTGCAATCTCTAATAATTCATTGCCAAAAACAAATCTGGTTGCCACCTCCATTATTCTGCCACTCCTTCTATCTCACTTATAGCCCGTGCCAGTTCGTCATTGCTAGGGGCAGCACCGTGCCACTTGGCAACGCCCTCCATGAAAGATACCCCTTTGCCCTTGACAGTCTGCGCTAGTATCACAACAGGTCCCTCCATAGTTTTGGCGTAATCTAGTGTAGCAACAATCTGCACCATATCATGCCCATCCATTTCTAATACCTTCCAACCAAAGGAACGCCATTTATCTGCTAGAGGCTCAATATTCATTACCTTTTCTGTCGTATCAATTATCTGTAGTTTATTTACATCAACGATAGCAATCAGATTTTTCAACTTATGATGAGCTGCACACATGGCAGCTTCCCATACCACGCCTTCCTGACATTCGCCGTCGCCTAGCATGACATAAACTTTATAGTTCTTATTTCGTACTTTCCCAGCTATAGCAATACCCACGGCGCAACCGATGCCATTTCCTAGTGATCCGCTTGTCATATCGATACCAGGGCATTTATTCATGTCAGGGTGCCCTTGCAACTTCGTTCCATATTTACGCAGAGTCAAAAGCTCGTTTACTTCAAAATATCCACGACGAGCAAGACAAGCATACAATACTGGGCAACAATGTCCCTTAGATAAAATAAATCGATCTCTGTCTTCCCATTGAGGATCCTTTGGATTTATATTTAATGTATTAAAATATAGTGCCGTGACAATGTCAGTTGCAGATAAACTACCACCGGGATGACCAGAGCAAGCCGCATGTACCATTTTTAGGATGTCTGTCCGTATGGTCCGAGACATGCATTTCAAATCGTGAACTCCAAGTTTTTGAAAGTCAGCCATTCTATATCTCCTTTTTACTCATAGTCAATATCTAACAACCATAGAGTATTTGCTACTCGCTACCAAAGCTTTTCTTAGTCGCCTATTGCTGCTCACACATCTTCTTGACTTTGTCAATGACAGCGTCTAGACCTGTATAGAAACTGCATAATACGGGTGTCTTAGTTCCTATCAAATCTGGTAAAAGAGCCCTCATACTAACTTGAGCCATAACTATCGCATCAAAATTCTGTTCATCCAGTTTTCTGATACTTTCAATAAGAATTTCATTATGACGTTTGCTATCTCCAGTTGATAAAGCTTCCCAAGCAGGCTGGTCAAGAAATTCCGTAAATTTAATTTCCCGCCCTATTTTCCTTCCATAACGTTCAATAGCTCGCCGGCTTGGACCTAGTGTAGTTGGAAGTGTGGCAATCAGTGCAATATTATCACCAAGTTCAGCAGCTTGCTTAGCCATCTCATCGTCAATTTTTATCACAGGCACTGACACTACTAGACTGTAAATGTCTGCGACTTCTCCAACTGTAGAGCAAGAGTTAAGAATTAAATCTGCTCCCATAGCTTCCGCCGCCATTGCATAGAGTGTCATTCGCTGAATGACGGGCTGGGTTGCTGCTCCTGCTTTACGTATATCCGATAACAAAGAGCTGTCCGTAATGAAGTCTATACGGATCCCTGGCAAATGCTTCTCGAGATAGGCAATAGTGTCTTCTCTCTTGGCAAAGCTAGTTTGAAGAACCACCATGTGCTTTTTATATTCCATAGAACTCTCCTCCATATTCTGATTTGTCTTTTTTTTCTGATTTATATTTGCATTTCGATTTTAGTATAAAAGCTCAGCAAGAAAAAATGAAATAGTCCTTTTCTATTTAATCATAGAAGCATTCGATTTACTTCGAAGCTATTAAATTGAAAAAGTGGTATAAATTAGCTTTTTAATTGCTATTTATACCACTTTTTTATCGTTTTATTTTACATAATTAAGTTATTTTTGCTGAGAAATCTTATTTTTGAGACAGTATTTGATATTAAGTGAATACACTTAGAACAGAGAAGTTATCTATACATGCAAAAATAAAAAATGCACCCCAAGATTGAGCACTGAAATAATGCCCATCCAGGGGTACTAATCTAATATACTATAATTTACTTTATAATCCGTAGTTTTCATTGAGAGTCTATTTTTATACTCGCTTATATTTCATTTTAGAACTGATGTACAGCCCACCTATTGGTTTGACTCAAACAGTCTGGCTGATAATGAAGTCTCGGAAACGTTTTACAGCCGGTTCCAGCTGACGATCTTTGAGCCATAATAAATAGATTTTACGCGCTAGCGCATCTCTTTCCTTTTCACAAAAACGCAGAACTTTAAGACGGCCCCCTTCAAATGTAGGGGATAATGGGGTAACGGCTATTCCAAGATTAGCTCTTACCAAAGCAGACATAGCAATGCATTCAGCTACTTCTCCAGCAATAATTGGTTTTGAACCGATCCTTTCATAGCATTTGGCAAGGTGGTTTCGGATATTACTTGCTTTGCCGCCAATGCTTATCAGCGGCTCATCCTTCACATCTGAAAGAGATACTTCATCTTGTCTTGCAAGGCGATGATTTTCTGGTACAATCACGAAAAGCTCTTGATGAAAAACTGGAGCTCCTATAATGGTTTTATCATTTGGATCTGCTGTAAGTATTAAATCTAAGTTAGCTGACTTTAATTTTTCAATCATCACAGAATGTAATCCTTGGAAGAAGTCAAAAGTTATTCGGCTATTCCCCTCATCAGCATAGAACTTCTCAAGCATCCTTGGCACGTAATCAAAGCTAATGCTATACATATAACCTAGATTAATTTTTCCACATGATGCATCTAGCATTTCATATAAGCGAGCTGTAGCATCCTCCAGCGTCGAAAATATTTGCTTTACATATGGTGTGAAACTCTCGCCATATTTTGTGATGCAAGTACGATTCCCCTTTTTTTCAAAAAGGGGAACTCCTAACTCCTTTTCCAATTCAGAAAGTGCATAGCTAAGAGTAGGTTGTGATATATAGAGCTGGTTTGCAGCCTTAGTATAATGAAGTACTTCTACCATAACAAGAAAGCATTTTAATTGCTGTAGAGTCATTCACTTATTCACCGCTTTTCCAAATGAACTTTTAATTAGACTATACAACGTTAAGGTTAAAATTAATCACAAAAATAATTGTTGAAAAGAAAAGTGTGCTAGGAAAGTGCCGAGTAACGCCCAGTAAATATAACGATGGCTAGTTGAATGTATTATATCACACTAGTTGCACAACAGTCTCATAACTTCATAACAAAGTATGGTAGCAGTCGTCATAGGAAATTAAGAGACAACATTATAGTAGATTTATATAAAAGATAATTCTTTTGAATCGGTGCCTACCCCTTGGTGTAAAATTTAATTGCTAACTAAAAACAACTGCATATCAAAGCCCGTTATTGCATTAACTTGAAAGCGCCCTAACTACATAACCCGCTAAAATTGAACTATCTATCCAAAGCACATCATCATCTACATTAGGGGGACAGGTAAATGCCCCAGAGCTTACAAGCTCCGGGGCATCTTTCATTTATTCCGCATTCTGATGTGCCGCACCATTTTCCTGTGCTTCTTTCGCCATGGCAGCTTCACCGCGCTTTATTGCTTCTCAAACCATGGAGCCAACTTCACCTGTTTGTAACATCGCTCCAAGATGTTTGTAAATAACCTTCTTCAACTAGTGTAGCAGTTCTGCTTTGCTTAACATAAGATATTACATAAAACAGAAAGGAGGTTTAAGAATGGACGAAGAAACCAGGAAGTACTGGAAAGAAGAAGAAGAAGAAGAACAACAATTTCATGTCCACGAGTTTTTAGGAAGCACTCGACTCGCAGAACTAGAAGAAGAACCACACAATCATCGTTTTGCCGGAGTTTCATGTGAAGCTATTTGTTTCGGGGATCATCAACATATACACGAGATAAAGGCACGCACAGACTTCTTTGAAGATCATTTCCATGAAATTTGCGTTCGCTCATGCCCTGCAATTTGTGTCGGTGATGGAAAACATGTTCATTTTGTGTCAGGAACAACTACCGAAGTTGACGAGCATGTGCATACTTTCGTTTTTGCC
>JARBUB010000156.1 GCA_029239905.1 Clostridia bacterium | reverse complement strand
ACTTTTGTTCTAATAATGTCCCTACTAACTGCTTGCCGCAAGGACGTAGTAGCATCAGTAGAAGAGATGAATATTAAAAGTATAAAGAACGAAAAGTTAAGAAGCTTGGTTGACTCATGGCAGCAAGAGGATGGTGCTTACTTAGCTAATAACACAGCCATCGGTGGTGCATATTATCTATTTCTCAATGCTTCAACAGTTGAGAAAGGAGAGAAACCAACGTATTTCCAAAGTCTTTCGGTAGGCTTCGAATCCAACGTCATGCATATATACTATGTAGAAAAGGAAACAGGTGATACTAAGAACAATAGAACTAAGATACTATATAGAATACCTATGGAAAGTACTCCTGATACAGTAAAGATATACAAGAACGGTGAGGAAGTCTATTTTAATAATATAGGTGTTATCGAAGAAAAATAAAAAGACATACAGCTGGTTATAAAGTCAGCTGTATGTCTTTATTTTTCCTTACTTAAATCTTGGCAAAATTTTGGCATGCTGGCATGCTTTAATTGTAACTACTATAGTTGGTCCTAATATTACACCTGCAACCCCAATGATCTTTAATCCAGCGAATATTGAAGCTAATGCAACAACAGGGTGTATTCCTAATTGAGTACCTACAATTTTTGGCTCTATGATATATCTAACCGTAATGATTACTCCGTACAAAATCAATAGAAATATGGCTGTTCTATAATTACCCCAAATTATATTTAATATTGCGGTGGGCACATAAATGCTTCCAGTACCTAATATAGGAAGGATATCAACCAATGCTATGATCAGTGCGAATATCAAAGCGTATTTAACACCTAATATAGACAACCCAACGAAGGATTCTAAAAACGTGATACTCAAAATAATTGTTTGAGCTTTTAAAAAGCCAACAAGTGCCATAAACAAATCTTTTCTCAAAGTCATAATTTTATCTTGCCATGCTGGTGAAAGTTGTCTAAAAATAAAACCTAAAATCAAGGCTTTATCTTTTGAGAAGAAGAAAGTTGCTAATAGTGTTACAATTGTAGAAAAGAAAGCACCGGTAAACTTTCCTATAACTGCTATTGTTGAGGATGGGGTCTGTGTAACCATTTGTCCCAACAAAACTTTTAATTTATCAAAGGTATTGATTAATAAATCTTCAACTACATTTGTTGCTTCTGGTGTAAGCTGCAAATAAAGTGCAGTTGCTCTCTGTATAAGCATTTCTGCGGTGGTATATATATCATTATAATAATTAGGCAGGCTGTTATATAAATCCTTCAGTTCAAATACCAATCTGGTTATTGCAAAGGCTGATATACTTGCGAAAATTCCTAGAAATATTATCATTGCTAGAATAACCGATAAGCCTCGTCCCAGTTTTAACCTCTGAAAGAGCTTTACTATGGGTTCTATAAGCATTGCTAAAACTATCGCAGTTAAGAAAGGTGCAAAATAATTAATAAGAGCTTTTCCAACAAAAAAAATTGCAACTATAACTAAAGCAAAAATTAAGGTTTTAATAAGATATCCGAAATATCTATCTCGGTCGACTTTTAGCATGAACTCACCTCACAAATTATTAGAACATATATAATCATTATATTAGAACTTATCATGATAATCAATTTAATGTATTAATATTATTATTGATGCACAGAACTAAATATTATACCATATGTTTTGAACAAGCCTCTTATATTAAATAGGAATGTGCAGAATTTGATTTTAGTGATTTTATAATTGATAATTTTTTTCGTAACACATATACGCTTTATTTAATTTCAAATAATTAGTATAATGAGAAGTAGTCAGGCAGCTAAACGTTACAAAGACGTTATTGAATGGGTTTTGCTCAAAATAAATAGCAGGGAGAGTTAAATTGAGAACAATTAATTCAAATCAAATACAGCAAGCTATAAAGGCTCTATTTATTGAAGCAAATTACTTTCTAAGCGAAGATGTGCTTAATAGATTAAGAAAGTATGAACAAATAGAAGCCTCGGAAATAGGCAAAGAAATGTTATGTAAAATTGTTGAAAATGCAGAGCTGGCAGCAAATCAGAAAGTTGCAATCTGCCAAGACACCGGTATGAGTGTAGTTTTTGTGGAATTAGGACAAGAGGTTCATATAGAGGGTATAAACATTACAGATGCTATAAACGAGGGCGTGAGACAAGCGTACAAGGATGGCTACCTGCGAAAGTCCGTTGTTATGGACCCACTTAATAGAGTAAATACAAACGATAATACTCCTGCTGTTATACATTACGATATTGTAGCAGGTGATAATATAAAGATTCAAGCAATGCCCAAAGGCTTTGGCAGTGAAAATATGAGTGCCATAAAAATGCTTAAACCATCTGATGGGGTAGAGGGCATCATTGATTTTGTAGTGGAAACTGTGCAAAAGGCAGGAGCTAATCCTTGTCCTCCTATTATCGTTGGAATAGGTATTGGTGGTACAATGGAAAAGGCTGCGATTCTGAGCAAGAAGTCATTATTGCGTTCCTTAGATGAAAAGAACAACAACCCATATTACACAGACCTAGAGAATATGCTATTAACTAGAATAAACAATTTGGGAATCGGTCCACAGGGTCTAGGCGGCATAACAACTGCCTTGGCAGTTAAAATTGAAAGTTATCCTACGCATATGGCAGGGTTGCCAGTAGCAGTGAATATAACCTGCCATGCATCCAGACATAAAGAAATTGTTTTGTAGGTGATTGATATGTATAAGAAAATTAATACTCCATTGAGTTCAGAAGTAGTGAAAAGCCTGAAAGTCGGTGAACAGCTATTAATATCAGGCACGATATATTCTGCAAGAGACGCAGCACATAAGCGTATGTTGGAGGACCTTGATAAGGATGGAAAGATGCCTATAGATGTAAATGGGCAAATAATATATTATGCTGGCCCTTGCCCACCAAAACCAGGCAGTGTTTCTGGCCCTTATGGTCCTACTACTTCGGGTAGAATGGATAAATATTCTCCGAGGCTTATAGAAGAAGGACTTATGGGAATGATGGGTAAAGGTGATAGAGCTGACGCAGTGATTGAATCAATGATTAAAAACAAGTCTGTATATTTGGCTGTCATTGGAGGCTTAGGAGCATATACTTCTACCCTTATAAAATCCCTTGAAGTCATTGCCTATGATGAATTAGGCGCTGAAGCATTGATTAAAATTGAGGTAGAAGATTTCCCAGCAATAGTAGCTATTGATTGTGAAGGTAACAATCTTTATAGAACAGAGCCTGACAAATATAAGAATAAGTTTGACATAAACATGATAAATAGGTGAATGAATGAATGATAAAGATATACCAATTTTAAAAGCTCTAAGGGATTATTCTAATGAGGATATTGCATATTTTCATACGCCAGGACACAAAGGCGGCAATGCTTTTAGAAAGATTGGTTTTGAACCCTTTGATAAAGATCTGCTCTCTTTAGATGTCACAGAGGTGCCGGGAGTAGATAACCTCCACTGTCCGGAAACATCCATCAAAGAAGCTCAGGAGCTTGCAGCTCAAGCCTTTGGAGCTAAGCATACATTCTTTTTGGTGAATGGAACCACAGGCGGTATTTATTCAATGATACTAGCAGCAACAAATCCTGGTGATAAGATTATCATTCCGCGGAACTGCCACAAGTCAGTTATTGGGGCCGTCATATTAGCAAGACTGCAGCCAATCTACATAAGTCCTGAGCTAGATACAATATTAAGCATCGCTTCGGGCATATCGCCCACTGCTGTGAAAAAAGCGATAATAGAGCATCCTGATGCAAAGGTAGTTGTTATAACAAGCCCAACCTATTATGGTGTTTGCTCTGATTTAGAGCAAATTTCAAAATTAGCTCATGACAACAAAATGCTGTTATTAGTGGATGAGGCACATGGCGCCCACTTCGGGTTCCATTCAGACCTTCCCAAAACAGCTTTGCAGTGTGGAGCTGATATGGTGGCACAAAGCACGCATAAAACCCTGCCGTCGATGACACAAAGCTCTATGATGCATGTTAAATCAGATAAGGTTAATATAGATAAGCTTAAGTTCTTTTTGCAGCTTACACAAAGCACTAGCCCATCTCATATACTTTTAGCCTCTTTGGATACAGCCAGATATATAATGCAGCAAAAAGGGGAAGAATTGCTAAAAGATATTGCTGATGAGTGCAATTGTTTGAGAGATGAAGTTAATAATACCAGTGATCTTTATTGCTTGAGTAAGACTGATATAGGTAGAGACGGTATTTTTGATATAGACAATACAAGAATAACCATTAATTTTAGCAAATTGGGTTTAAGCGGTACTGCAGTTGACGAGATTCTTCGCAGTAAATTCAAGCTTCAAGTAGAAATGTCCGATTTATATAATATAGTCGCTATATGTACCGTAGGAGATAACGCAGAAAGCGTAAAGAGACTGTCAAAGGCTATAAGGACAATAGCAAAAGAACAAGGCATCGGTTTAAACCAGATAGAAAGTCCTAGCTTAGGAGCTATTATTGCTATGCCAAGCATGATATTAGAGCCTTGGGAGGCAGTATATCAAAGTAAAGAGGATGTTCCGATTGATAATTGTATAGGTAGAATTTGCGGAGAAATGATTGTACCTTATCCTCCAGGGATACCAATTATTATGCCTGGAGAGATAATAAGCAAGGATGTTATAGACTATGCTTTGGATTGTAGCCGTAAAGGAATAAAGATGAACGGTATGAAGGATGCAAGTCTAAAATATATTTCTGTTATCAAATAGTTTGTTATGTCCAAGGGATTATTTGAATATCATATAATATTATAAAAAATGGAGGTATAGATATGAAGCTTTTAATAGCAGTTGTACAGGATGAAGATGTTAATGACTTGATGAAGGTACTGGTAAAGAATAAGTACAGCACAACTAAGCTGGCATCTACAGGTGGATTTTTAAGAGAGGGCAACACCACTTTGTTGATAGGTGTGGAAAAAGAAAAAGTAGAGGATCTTATCTCACTGATAAAGGAAATTTGCAAAAGCAGAAAGCAAACCTTTACTACACCGATGCCGCCAACTGGTGCAGCCGGAGTTTTTATACCTTACCCAATTGATGTTATGGTAGGTGGAGCAACTATATTTGTAGTAGATATAGATAGGTTTGAAAAGGTTTAGGTGAATATAGATGAAGATTTCTGATATAGTCAGTCACCCGACTGCAATACCTGGCTTGACTTCAAAGGAAGAACGGCGAAATGAAATGAATCCTAACAAAGCTACCTTTGCTGACGCATTGCAGAGAAAGGGAGAAGAGGATCTAGATACAAGGCTTAATAAGCTTATGTCTCAAATTAATTTTCAAGGTGAACAGCTTGGGAAGAATATGGACATTAAGGAGCTAAAGAATTATAAAAGGCTTATAACAGAGTTTATGGACGAGGTAGTTAACAGCTCTTTGAAATATTCTAAGCATAATCAATTTGATCGAAGAGGAAGACACAAGGTATACGCAATGGTTAAAAAGGTTAATGCCAGAGTGGAAGAGCTCAGCAGAGAGTTTCTAAAAGAGGAGAAGGATAATATTAAGATTTTGGAGTCTATTGGGACTATAAAAGGTATGCTATTGGATATATACATGTAGATATATTATGCACTTTTTAGTTAATGTAAGAGGTTTAGTGCAAAACATATCATTACAAAGGAGAGGGCAATGAATTACAATTCAATTCTAGGTCAGCCTGTTCTGGTTGGCAGCTTGAAAAGAGCAGTGAAAGAAGATATGGTTGCAAATGGATATATTTTCTGCGGACCTAAGGGCAGTGGCAAGAAGCTTACAGCAGCGGTGTTTGCCAAAGCTTTAAATTGCAGAAGTGAAGAGGATGACAAGCCCTGCGGAAATTGCACTTCTTGTAGAAAGTTTGATTCGAACAATCATCCTAATATAGAAATAATAAAGCCTACTGGTGCATCAATCAAAATTAAACAGATTAGAGAGATTGTTGCCAAGGTAGCCAAACGCCCCTTTGAAAGCGGGTTTAAGGTCGTAATTTTGGATGAAGCAGAAAAAATGACACAGGATGCGCAGGATGCGTTTTTGAAGACATTGGAAGAGCCACCTGCAAATACAATATTTATATTGCTTGTTCAAAATCAATATTCTTTACTTCCAACAGTTGTGTCAAGGTGTCAGACCTTTTTTATGCGCAAAATTACAACTCAGCAAATAGAAAATTATTTATTAGAGCACTATAAGTATGATAAAGAACAGATTAGCTTTGCAGCAATCTCAGCAAATGGTATAATAGGAAGAGCGATTGAAATGCTTAGCAACAAGGAATTACAAGAGTCAAGAAGGCTTTATGTAAGCTTAATCAGTAAAATTTCAAACAATAGTTATACTGAGTCCTCTGCAGCAGCTGGAGAACTTGTGGATTCAAGAGAAGCGGCAGAGAGATTGCTGGATTTTATGTTAAGTTGGTATAGAGATATTTTAATAAGCAAGCAAGACTGTGAAAAACATGTTTTTGTCAACTCAGACAACGCCGATATTATTATGCGTCAAGGAGAAAAGCTAGATGAAAATAAGCTTAACCGTATAATTGACGTTATAAAACGAACAATAAGTTATATAAACCATAAGGCACCAAAAACAGTATAGACAGCATGCTATTGAATATTATGGAGGTATGCAATGGTTAAAACCGTAGGAGTTAGGTTTAAAAAAGCAGGGAAGATATACTATTTCGACCCGGATGAACTTGTTATAGATTTAGAAGACAATGTTATTGTTGAAACAATCAGAGGTATTGAATTCGGCGAGGTTGTTCTAGGGATTAGAGAAGTAGCGGAAGAGCAGATTGTTGCACCTCTTAAGAAGGTTCTTAGAGTAGCTACTGAAGAGGACAAAAAAATATACTGGGACAATAAAAACAAAGAAAGAGATGCATTGGCTATTTGTCTTCAAAAGGTGCAGCAGCACAATTTGGATATGAAGCTGATTGATGTTGAGTATACTTTTGACAACAATAAGATAATATTTTACTTTACAGCTGATGGTAGGATAGATTTTAGAGAGCTTGTAAAGGATTTGGCTTCTGTTTTCAAGACAAGAATAGAGCTTAGACAAATAGGCGTAAGAGATGAGGCAAAAATGATAGGCGGAGTTGGGCCTTGCGGCAGAGCATTATGCTGTTCCAGCTTCCTGGGAGA
Organism: Clostridia bacterium; assembly: GCA_029239905.1. Lineage (GTDB taxonomy): Bacteria > Bacillota > Clostridia > Lutisporales > Lutisporaceae > GWB2-37-7. The sequence continues at coordinate 2,954 of JARBUB010000156.1, read as the reverse complement.
TTTTGCTCCAGTGTCTATCAAAATGGCGAAGGAACAAAGTTTGTCCCTAAATCCAGCTAAGATATCAGGCATATGTGGACGATTGATGTGCTGTCTGAAGTATGAACAGGAAGCCTATGAATATGCAAGAAGCATAGTGCCTAGAATAGGCTCCATCGTTGATACAGCTGAAGGTAAAGGCGAAGTTGTCAGTAATAACATGCTTAAAGAGCAGGTTAGAGTAATGTTAGAGCTGCAGGAGAACAATATGAGAGTGATTAAGGATTATTCTATAAAGGATGTTGTTGTCTTAAAGCATGGTAGAGATTTTGACAATCCAATGGACGAGAATATTAAAATAGAAGACCTTAAGGTACTAGAAAAAGACTAAGAAACAAGATATTGGGGAAAAATTTGTTTTAATGTTAAGAAATATAGTTCCCTTTATCAATAATTAATGCTAAAATGTAGATATATTCGATTAGGAGGTGTACATATGTCATATAAAATATTAGATTCATGCATTAGCTGTGGTGCTTGTGAACCAGAATGCCCAGTTAGCTGCATTAGCCAAGGTGATGACAAATACGTTATCGATCCTGAAGTTTGTATAGAGTGTGGAGCTTGTGCGAACGTATGCCCAGTAGATGCACCAGTACAAGACTAATTAAAACAAAGAAAGACCTGTAAGGTCTTTTTTTTTAATATTACATTTTATTCCTACAACCCAAGAGGTGTAAACATGGAAGAACTAATTAAGGATGATGAATGTCTGGATGACTTGCAAAACGGATATATGCTCATCCAAAAAAATAATGCCTTTAAATTTGGTGTAGACGCTGTATTGTTGGCTGATTTTGCTGAGGTGAAAAGGTCAGATCAGGTTTTGGAAATGGGCACAGGCACAGGGATCATACCCATACTTTTGCATGCAAAGAAACAGCCTGCATCAATCACTGCCTTAGAGATACAAGCTGACATGGCGGATATGGCGAAGCGTAATATAAAATATAATAAACTGGAAGAAAAAATAAGCATTTTACATATGGATTTAAAAGAAGCCCCAGAAACATTGGGTAGGGCAAGATATGACTGCGTGGTAACCAATCCTCCTTATGTAAAGAAGGAAGCGGGAATAAACAACCCGGAAGAAAGCAAAGCTATAGCAAGATTTGAAATCACATGTACTTTGCAGGATATTGTAAGCACATCCAAGGAACTGCTTAGGACTGGTGGGAAGCTTTTTATGGTTCATAGAGCAGATCGATTGGTAGATATTATCTTTGAAATGAGAAGTCAGGGTGTAGAGCCCAAGAGAATAAGGTTCGTGCATTCCAATGCCGGTAAAAGACCTCACCTTATTTTGATAGAAGGCGTAAGAGGTGGCAGACCTGAACTAAAGTTTATGGACCCCTTATATATCTATGACTCCATGGGGGAATATACTGAGGAAATTCACCGAATATACGGGAGGATAAAGTAATGCCGGGTATTTTGTATTTATGTGCAACACCAATAGGAAATCTTGAGGATATTACTCTACGCTGTATCAGAATATTAAAAGAAGTAGATATGATTGCAGCGGAGGACACAAGGCAGACTATAAAGCTTCTAAATCATTTTGAAATAAAAAAGCCTATGGTAAGCTATCATGAGCATAATAAGTTTGATAAAGGGCCAGAGCTTGTAAATCAGCTGCTAGAAGGTAAAAACATTGCTTTGGTGTCTGATGCAGGTATGCCGGCAATATCTGATCCAGGAGAGGACCTTGTTAAGCTTTGCATAGAAAGTGATATTACTATTATTCCAATACCGGGTGCTTCAGCATCATTAAGTGCCTTAATCGTATCCGGGCTTTCTACAAGAAGCTTTTGCTTTGAAGGTTTTTTGTCTTCAAATAAAAAAGAAAAAAAAGAGAAGCTGCTGCAGCTGGCACGAGAAACAAGAACAATCATATTGTATGAATCACCGCATCGTATAAAAGAGACACTATCTGAACTTCAACAATATTTAGGAGATAGGAAAATATCTGTTTCAAGGGAGTTAACAAAGAAATTTGAAGAAACGTTAAGAGGCAGTATTGGAGAAATTCATCAGATATTGCAACAGCGCAATATTAAAGGTGAGTTTGTTATCATAATCGAAGGAATCGATGCGAAAGTTTTGATTGATAATGAGGCTCAAAAGTGGCATAATATAACCATCGAGAAACATATTTTAATGTACATGGAACAGGGAATGGATAAGAAAGAAGCCATTAAAAAGGTTGCAGAGGATAGAAACATCCCCAAAAAGGAAGTTTATGCAGTAGCCTGCGACATTTGACCATAATACCTGTTACAGAAGATTTGAAAGGAGGACAAATGATGATAACAAAAGATATGACAATAGCGCAAATTTTAAGAGCATTTCCACAAACTGCTGACGTATTCAGAAGCTACGGAATGCATTGCCTAAGTTGCCCTGGAGCTACAGGTGAATCACTTGAACAAGCTGCAATGGTACATGGCTTTGATGCAGACAAACTTCTTGTAGATTTACTAGCAGTTGCAAAGTAATTAATAAAAAATAAAAGGTTAGGATGAATCCTAACCTTTTGATTTATTTATTTCTTTAATTCAGCCATGCATGATGGACAGATATTCTTTCCTTTATGAACAATGATATCCTTTGCATTTGTGCAGAAGATACAAGCTGGTTCATATTTCTTAAGAATGATATGTTCGCCATCTACATAGATTTCAAGAGAGTCTTTTTCTTCAATTCCTAAAGTTCTTCTTAACTCTATAGGAATAACAACTCTACCTAGTTCGTCTACTTTTCTAACAATTCCAGTTGATTTCACTTTTAATACCCCTTTCATAAAACTACAACATTCGACACGTTTCTACAAATTAATATTAACAGAACTACCAATAAAAGTCAACACCGTATGCGAAAATTTGACAAATATAATATGACAAATTTTTGACATG
>JARBUB010000155.1 GCA_029239905.1 Clostridia bacterium | reverse complement strand
ATACTCTCGCTGCCCTCGTTTAATTGTTCTGCAGCCTTATTATGTTCAGCCTTATAAGTCTCCATGTTATTATGCAGAACATTATATTTATCTGCCTGCTTTTTTAGGTTAGCCTCCAGACCTTGGAGTTCCTTTTCTAGTGCTGAGCCTTGATTTACAAGTTTTCGCCTGTCATTATCCACCTGCTGCCCCTCAGCTTTTTGCTCCAACTCTATTATTTCCTTACCTATATTTTCCTTTTGCTGAGACACATTTGCAGCTTCTTTTTTTGCAGCTTCTATCTGAATACCTATTTCACCATATTCTTTTCTTGCTATATCCAGCAGCTTGATCAGTTCTTCCATTTCCTGCTGCAAAACTCCGCACTCCTGCAGCATTGCATTATACTTTATCAACTCGGGCAACCGCTCATCCTTAAGCTTTATAGCAGAATCATAGCTTTGCTGCACAATTGCTTTTTTTGCATCCAAGGTTTTTAGCTGATCTTCTAGAGAGCTTAAGCTGATATTTGTTTCTAGGCAGCTTTTCTTTGCATCCTTATATGCTACCATTATAGGCTTTATTGTATTTGCTGCATCAGACTTGAGACATGTTTCCTCCAGCTTTTGCATCTCTGGCTGCTTTCCTTTATATTCCTCCAGCCGATTCTGCAATTCCTCATGTTCTGAAGAAAGCTTGTATCTCTCCATGCCCTTTGCATAGCTTTCTTCAGTAACCTTCAGCTTATTGGCACAAACAGCTCTATGCTCACGTGCCTCGGTCATCTTCGTTTCGCTTTCTATTAAAGCTTCAGCTGAGGAAATCCCCAAGGCGGATAATGCGCCATCTATATTAGAAAGCTTAATTTTGACGGCTGACATTTCTTTATTAACCTTATCAATCAGCCTTCTCCCAAACTCCTCCAAGTAGAAAATCCGTTCCAGCATCTTGGTTTTTTCATTTCTAGGTGAAAGTAAAAATTCCTGAAACTTATTTTGCGGCAGAACAACTGATCTGGTAAAGTCTTCAAACTTAAGGCCTACCAGCTGAATGATATAGCTGTTGACTTCACTGTGCTTATCAACAAGTATATATTCGTTCTCCCCGCTTATCTCTATAAGTCTGACCAGCTTCGCTTCTATAGAGCTTTCTGAATCCTTTTTGCGCTTGTATTGTCTTTCTACCCTATAAGTCCTTCTAAGACCTTCCTTGGTAAGATCGAAGGTATAAGAAACCTTTAATACACTGGCATCTGTATTCATAATACCTTGAGTACCCTTTGAAGCTCTTTGTACATTTCCGTACAGCGCCAAGGTTATCGCATCCAAGATAGTAGACTTTCCGCTTCCTGTAGGTCCGAATATGCCAAACAACCCCGTCTCGCTCAGCTTGTCGAAATCGATTTTCTGAAGATCCTTAAAGCTCTGCAGCCCTTCTATTTCAAGATATCTTGGTCTCATACTCTTCACCGCCAGTTTCGTTTTCTATGGTTTCTTCCCCTGCATCCTGATTCGCTATGCGAAGAAATAGATCCATTAGCTCCTCAGAAGCTTCCATTCCTATGCTGCTTTTATAATAATCCCTAAAAAGCTCATCTATTCGTTTGGTTTCTCTATTTTTGTAGTCCATTGCATATTCCAACTGATTCGTAAGCTTAGGTCTGATATTTATAATGCCAGGGTGAAGCTCTCTAAGCTGCTTCTGTTCCTCGCTGCCAATTACTTTGTCAGTATGTATTTCTAAATCAATCCAAGCATTTATATCTCTTCCTTCTTCGCACCATCTCAAAGCCTCATCTATTCCATTTAGGGCTTCCCACTTCTTAAGAGGCTTTCCGGAGCTTAGGTTCACTGCCCTGACCTCTGCTTCTTTGTCTGGCTCTGCGTCTATTATGTATACTGCCTTGCAGTAGTCTACCTCTGAAAAGCTATAGGCCAAAGGTGAGCCTGAATAGTATGCAGGTGCCTTGCAGCCTTTCACCTGCTGCGGTCTATGTAAATGTCCAAGTGCAACATAGTGTGCCTTCTCTGGTATTGCTTCAGGCTCCACCATTAAAGCACCCCCAAGCTGTCTCTCTGAATCACTTATTTTGCCTTCCTTCATAAACAGGTGGCTTATTATTAAGTTTACAGTATCGTCTCTAAAGTTAGAGCTTGATTCCTGCAGGATTGCCCCAATTCTATCTGAGTAGTTCTGCTGAAGGTTTTCACTATCTGCAGCCTGAGTTATTACTTCTTCCAGTCTTGATTCTGATGGGTAAGGCATAGATAGTATTACAGCATTATACGCAAATCTGGGCAGATTAAGCTCCAGCCAACCAGCACCTGAGCTTACAATACTTATTTGACTGCCGACAGTCTTGTACTCTCCTGCGTTGCTTCTTGGATATCCCAGCAGTATCACTCCATTTTTATATGTCAAGGGACTGGCCGCACATAGTCTATCAGGGCTGTCATGGTTGCCTGCGACTATTACCAACGCACGCTTACCCTTGTTATTAAGTCGATCAATAGCCTCATAAAATAGCTCCTCTGCAGCGGAGGAAGGATTATATGTATCAAAGATGTCACCTGCTATAAGAACAAGGTCAATTTGTTCCTGCTCTACTATATTGCATAATTCATCTATAAACTGACGCTGTTCATCTATTCTGCTTATGTTTTCCAAGGTTTTACCTAGGTGCCAATCGGATGTATGAAGTATTTTCATTTGCAACCCTCCAAGTTCGTGAACGCGGGCAGACACATGTGTCTGCCCCTACATAAATCTTATAACAAAACCTATTAAATTACAAACTTTAGGATAAGAAAAAAGCTATCAATTTCTTGATAGCAGGGGATTACTTTTTGTTATCCTTTTCTTTGATCTTATCATCATGATTTTCTTTTGAAGGTTCTTTGTCTTGTCCATCTTTTTGATCTATTTTATCATCGTCTTGATCGATACTCATATTATCCTTAGCTTTGCTTTCATCGTCTTTGTCTATATCCTTATCATTGCCTTTAGTTTTGTCATCGCCCTCGTTCTTATCTTTATCCTTTTCCAGCTTATCGCTTAGTTCCTCATTTTTCTCTTTAATAAGCTCTTTGATATTCATAACTTTGTTCTTTGGCTCCGACTTCTCTTTAGGTTTTTGATTAGGTTTTTGATTAGGTTTTTCCATTGTTGTTATAGCCTTATTTGGCACAACTTCTTTGTCCGCTTTCTTTTCTATCTGCTTAATAGCTTGTTGAAGAGGCATATGCTTGATTTCTTCTTTATCAATTTCAGGTTTTGCTTCTTTAAATCGGTCTGCTAACATAACCTTGCCTGGAGATACGTTTTGCTCCTTAGCCTTTTTGTAGTTTTCCACATTGGTCTTTTCTAAGATTATCTCATAATTGCTATTAATACTTGATAATACAGCAGTTGAAGTTTTACTCATTTTATCAATTAAAGCCGTTTCCTCTTTTTTGTTTCCTGAGGAAACCACTATCATAACGCTGTTTTCAGCATCCTTACTAAGGTAGCCTGCTTTTTCCGCATTGTCCAGTATCTCTTCCAAGGCAACAGAAACGTTCTCATTCTTTATGCCTTCAGAGGATTTAATGACCTGCTCGGCTTCGTCGTTAAATGCATGAACTCCAATAACCCTGTCAAATCTATTTACATAAAGCTCCAAGCTCGGATTTATGTCAACACTGACATAGCTATAGGGTGTATAATATGCGTAAACTCCTGAAGATAGCATGATAAGTATTAAAAAACTTGCTGCCACTGCTGATAAATTCTTATAAATAGATCTCATATTTCTTTCTGGTATATTTATCTCATCGCCAATATTACAGTTTGGAAGTTTTTTGCATCTGCTAAAATCTCCATTCTTTGCAATTACGATCATATGATTACCGCGAATTTCTGCGATTATTGCCTTCATTCTTTACACCCCCCAATCAATATACTCCCTTAAACTGTAATAGTCCCCGGTCAGAATCAATACTGCTGCTATTACATAATTTCGTGCCCTTTCAATTGTTTTTCGGGGTAAATTTGTAGCCATTTGTATTTCGGCCACTGGAATATATTTCTTCTGTTTAATTTTGTCGGAAACATCTTTATTGTCGACCACAAATTTAACTATGTCTAAATATGCCTTCTTTGTGCCCTTATGCTTTGGAGAGCTTTTAGCAATATCACTAAAATCCAAATCAAACTTCTCCAGCTCTGATCTAAGCTGTATGATTTCCATCCTTCGAAGTTCATTAACTCCCTGCTCATAATATTGTCCTTGAATCTGTTCTGCTGTGATTAGGTAATCATAAGCATTTTCTCCATCTTCTTCAGCAGGATAATAGTCATTGATATAACTTACACCTTGGTGCCTTTTTTCTTTTCTATAATAATCTATTATTCTTCTCTTTATAACGTTTTGAGCAAAGCTCAAAAAACTTCCTTTATTCTCATCATAATGGTTTATAGCTTCTTCAAAAGCTATGAGTCCAATACTTAATTCGTCATCTTGTCCATAAGTGACATATCTTCCTACACATTTTTCTACCGTGGAAGCTATAAAAGGCTTATATTCCTGAATAAATTCGCTTTTTTCATCTTTAAGAAGCCTTATTCTTTCTACTCTTTCGTTTATTGTTTCACTAAAAGAATTCAAGATTTATCCTCCTCTTCAAAACTCCCAAAATTACAGCTAAAGTCTTTATTCTCTTGGAAATTAATTTATATATGTATCTATATGTTTTGCACGAAACATTTTTCATTAAGCCATATGTTGCGAAAAATACATCTTAGATACTACAAAATCAGATGTTCAGCTGACTTTCTATATGACAAATCTTTTTCGCAACCTATCTAGATGCTAAATAGTAAGCAACAATTATGACATTGCTATATTTATAACAGAAAGTTGCTAATAAAGTCAAATTTATGCTCAAAATACATCATGGTAACTTTTTACATCTTTAAATAATAAAAAACACCTTATGCAAACTTCTCTACCCTTGCACCTATTGATAATGCTAAATACCCCATGCATCAGGGCAGAATAATAGCTCCTGAGTTTTTCCTGCTATTTCCATGCCGCAGCAGCGTGCTCTTGCTTCCAATATAATCCTATCAGACTTTTTATCATGCAGTTTTATACTCATTGTTCCGCTTATGCTTTCCATAACAGTACCAGTCATTGCACCATTTGAGGGTGCTTGGAGAGAAGCAGCGTCTCCCGTCAGTGCCTCGATAAAAAGGCAATAATTTTTATCAGAAATCTTTATACTTATTTTTTTATCATTTATTTGCAAGTAATCGATATTACTTCCAGTATACGTAGCAAATCTGTATACTTTGTTGTCATACCAAAGTCCTGATATTAGGCCAACAAAGCCTCTTTGATTCCAAGGTATTTTTGCAATTGAAAGCATTAAGCTAATGCTTTTTATATCGAAATGATTGCTTTGAAGCCATACCCATGAGCTGGGAAAGGAAGTTCCCCAGTCCTTCTCAATATATCCAGTACCATCATCAAAATCAATCGTCCTGTCATTCAGTTTCATTTGTCCCACTATATTGTGCTGCAGGCTTAAAACTCCGTGATAGCATTCCATAATAGGAATGTAAGCATACCAGCCCATACTGCTTGGAGATGTGATACCCCTAGGCCAGTGTATGAGTTTTGAGTATGTTACGCTGCATTGAAGTGTAATATCTTCATGTACTATATTTAATTCAATCCCTTTATCAGAAAAATGATTATTGCCTATTGAAAACTCAAAGCTTTTTTTTGAAAAGCTAAATTCCTCAATATCATAACGAATATAATAGGTCTTATAGTTTTTTCCATCTAAAATTTGTATAAAGGCGTGTGACTTTGATGCCTTCTCTTCAATTGACACACCGGGAATAATCGATATTACATCTTGCTCTCTCTGATCCACATGCTTAAAATACCAGCCCTCAAAGTAATGTTTATGTTTACCCGCCCCTTGGAATATTCCACAATTGTATAGCTTGTTCATTGCATACATATATTAGCCTCCAAAACTTGTTTTGATATCATTATTCCCATTTTCTGGAGGTGTTAGTAGGGGCAGCGTCCCCTACACTAGTCTATATAATATAGATCCTTATGATTAGTCATATAGTATACTTGGCTGCCATCTTCGGTTAAGCCTATAATATGTCCAGTCCCCAGCATTTCAGACCTACCTTTGTCTATATAATATACCAGTAGTGTCTCTCCCTCATTGTAGACCAATGTATTTTCATCAGCAAAGATGAAGTTGTCGTACTGGTAGGGTCTTGCTTTAAAGCTTCTTATTTTCTTGCCATTTTTTATTATATCTATGTTGCTTTCCCCAGTTCCAAAGTCCTTAAAGCTTTCCACCTTCATCAAAGCTTTGCCCGGAAGCACCACAGGCTTGAAGGCATGCTGGACCATTGTTGTTTTATTTCCTGTATTTACATTTACGTTTATGATATTAAAGTCAAACTGACTTCCCTTTGTTACATTGTCTTCCAATACTAAGCTCTCGTTATCCAACCACTTCATGTTTGCAGTGGATCCAAATAACTCCAGGAACCTTGGCATAAAAAGGTTATTTCCCCTATAAATACTCTTGCCGGACATATTAAAAACACGAATAATAAAGTCATGCTTATCCTGTTCCCCCGGAGGCAGCGTTTCATATGCTACCGCAAGCTTATTTTTATCTGGGGAGACCGCTATCTCAATAATGTTGGTTTTGATCATGTCTTTTGGAAGCTTAAAAAG
>JARBUB010000154.1 GCA_029239905.1 Clostridia bacterium | reverse complement strand
ACGCCCCTCAAACGTGCCTGTCTGCCAATTCCAGCACACTCGCATTTGCTACAGAATTATTATATAACCATAGCATATTTGTGTCAACATAAAATTGCTATATATGTTGCGAAAAAAAGAACTAGCAATACTAAATCAGTAGAAGTATCTGATTTAGAAGTATCAAAGATGTATTTTTCTCAACATATGAACAGAGGAAAATGTTTTGCACATTCTGGATTAATGAAATATGTTTAGTGCAAAACATATTATATGTTGCGAAAAGATTTATTATATACAAAAGTAGGGCCTGGGCTTTTCAAAAGTCATATTACTACATAATGAATAGAGGGATAAAATGAGCAAAGACAAAAAGATTGTTATTCTTGGTGCAGGCTATGGTGGAGTGGCGGCGGCTATACAACTGAATAAAAAGCTTCGAAGAAATGGCAGTGTAAGTATCACCTTAATCGATAAAAAGCCTTATCATACTTTAATGACTGAACTCCATGAGGTTGCTGGTGCAAGAGTAGAGATGGATTCAGTACAAGTGAGACTTAGTAAGATATTTGCTGAAACAAAGGTCAAGGTAGTCAAGGATGTAATTGACAATATTGATTTTAAGAAGCAGATATTAAGCTCAGAAACAGATAAATACCAATATGATTATCTTATCATTGGTTCGGGTGCAGAGCCGGCCTTTTTTGGAGTAGAGGGAGTAAAGGAAAATGGCTTTAGCATATGGAGTCTTCCTGAAGCCTTGGCAATAAAGGCTCATATTATAGAAATGTTTGAAAAGGCAAGTGTTGAAAGGAATATAGAGAAAAGGAGAGCTTTACTGACATTTGTTGTTGCGGGGGCAGGCTTTACAGGCATTGAGACTGTGGGAGAACTTGCAGAATGGAAGTACAGACTTTGTGAAGAGCATGAGATAGATCCTAAGGAAGTTCGACTGCTGGTTGTTGAAGCTATGTGTAATATACTTCCTATATTAAGTGAGAGATTAATTAAAAAGTCAGAGAAATATCTAAAGAGTATGGAAATAGACGTAATCGTAAATGCTGCCATAACAAAGGTAGAGAAGGATAGTATAACACTGAAGGACGGTACAAATATTAAAACAAATACCTTAATATGGACCTGTGGTGTCCAGGGAAGCCAATTTGGAGCTGACTTGGGGCTAACCATGGGTAAGAGAAACAGGGTCCAGGTAAATGAATATATGCAGTCTGTAGACTATACCAATGTATATTTAATAGGAGATAATGCATATTTTGAGGAAGATGGAAAGCCAGTACCGCAAATTGTTGAGACAGCTATTCAGACAGCTGAAACAGCTGCACACAATATTGAAGCAGATATAAACGGGAAAGCAAAGAAGCCATTTAAGTCAAACTATCATGGAATCATGGTTTCAATCGGTAGTAAAAATGCTGTATCAAATGTAATGAACGTGGAAACCTCAGGCTTCGCTGCAATGGGAACGAAGCATTTGGTTAATCTTCACTATTTATGGGGTGTGGGAGGATTTAGGCAGGTAGTAGCATATATCATGCATGAATTCTTTGATGTAAGAGACAGACGTTCTATGCTGGGAGGACATTTAGCAGCCAGAACACCAATACTCTGGCTGGCTATACTTCGAGTGTATGTCGGTGTTATTTGGCTTCTAGAGGGAGTGAAAAAGGTTCAAGAAGGATGGCTAAGTCCAGCAAACAACTTTGTTGTAGCTATGCCTAAGGTATCAGATGCTCCACTGAAGTCAACAGATGCAGTGACCAGTGCTACCCAGGTAACACAGTATTGGCCGGAACCTTTGATAAAAGAACCCTTAGGTATATACAGATGGTTTGAGAGTGCAATTATTGCACCTAATTATTATCTATTCCAGCTTGGTCTTGTGCTTATGGAAATAGCTTTAGGATTGGCATTGATTGCGGGGTTGTTCACAGTATTGGCATCCTTTGGCTCCTTGTTCCTATGTGCTAACTTTATAGTATCTGGTATGGCGGGCAAGGAAATATTTTGGTACATATTTGCGGCATTAGCACTACTAGGTGGGGCTGGAAGGGCATTTGGATTAGATTACTATGTAATGCCTTGGCTCAAAAGATGGTGGAGCAAAACACGCTTCGCGCGTCGGACATATTTATATACAGATTGATTATGAGGGCAGGTTTAAAAGCCTGCTCTTTTATCATATCAGGAGGAATTTTCCAATATATAAAGAATAAATAGTCTAAATAGAACTAAATTGAACTATCTATAAACAGAGGAAAATGTTATGTGTGATTTGAAATAAAATGAGGTGGATAGTGCAAAACATACCGAGGAGCAGGCGCATAATCACAACAGGAGGGATTTATTAATGAAGCTTGAATTAAATAAAAATTATTTTGGTTTTACATTAAAGCAGGAAAAGCAAATAGAGGAGATAAAGTCTACAGCCAAAGTGTTTGAACATGATGAAAGCGGGGCAAGACTTATAAAGTTAGAAAATGATGATGACAACAAAGTGTTTTCTGTATCATTTCGCACTCCTCCGGGGGATAACACCGGGGTACCTCACATATTAGAGCATTCAGTGCTTTGCGGTTCAAGGAAGTTTCCCTTAAAGGAGCCATTTGTAGAGCTAATTAAAGGTTCTTTAAATACCTTTTTAAATGCAATGACCTTTCCGGATAAGACTATGTATCCTGTTGCCAGTAAGAATACAAAGGATTTCTATAACCTGATGGATGTATATCTGGATGCTGTATTTTATCCAAATATATATAAGTATAATGAAATACTGATGCAAGAAGGCTGGCACTATGAACTGGAAGATAAAGCTGAGGACATCATTTATAAGGGTGTTGTATACAATGAAATGAAGGGTGCTTTCTCATCACCGGAATCCGTATTAATGAGAAAGATACAAGATACATTATTTCCTGACACTCCCTATGGATTGGAATCTGGTGGGGACCCGGAGTATATTACTGATTTGACGCAAAAACAGTTTGAAGAATTTCACAGTAAGTATTACCATCCGTCCAATAGCTATATATTCCTATATGGGGATGGGAACATTCTAGAGGAACTTGAATTTATCAATAATAACTATTTAAAGGATTTTGACAGCATAGAAATTGATTCTGAGCTGCCTACACAAAATCCAATTGGACATCTAAAGGAATTTGAGATAGAGTATCCTGTTTCAGAAGATGAAGATGTTTCAGAAAAGGTTTATATGGGAATGAACTTTGTGGTAGGTACAGCTAAGGATCCTGAGCTTTATCTTGCTATGGAGGTACTGGAGCATTTGCTTCTTGGAACAGCAGCAGCACCGCTGAAGAAAGCATTGATTGAGGCGGAAATAGGCAAGGATGTATTTAGTCAATTGGATAATGGGATACTTCAGCCTACCTTCTCAGTGATTGTAAAAAATACTGATTTAGATAAAAAAGAGGCCTTCAAAAGAGTATTTGAGGATACCTTAAATAAATTGGTAAATGAGGGAATAGACAAAAAGCTAGTGGAAGCTTCCATTAATATTAAGGAATTCCAGCTGAGAGAAGCGGAGTTCAGAGGCTATCCAAAGGGCTTGATTTATAATATAAAATGCTTGGACAGCTGGTTATATGATCAGCAGCCTTTTATACATTTAGAATATGAAGAAGCTTTAGAGAGAATAAAGTCGGCATTAACAACAAATTATTTTGAAAACTTAATTAAAAAGTATTTAATAGGAAATCAGCATAGCTCCTTGCTTATTCTCAAACCAAAGAAGGGTCTGTCTGAGGAGCGGGAAGCCAAGCTGAAAAATAAGCTTGCAGACTACAAAAAAAGCTTAAGTGAGTCGGAACTAGACGTTATCATAAAAAAGACCATACAGCTTAAAGAAAGACAAAATTCACCTGATTCCCCTGAAGTTCTTGAGTGCATACCACTTCTAGAACTTTCAGATATTAGTCGAAAAGCTGAAAAGCTGCCTTTAGAGGTTAAGGATGAAAGGGGTATGAAGTTGCTTTTTCACCCTGTTTTCACCAATAACATTGGCTATGTACAATTGTTCTTTGATACAACTAAGGTTAAGCAAGAGCAAGTTCAGTATGTAGCGTTGCTTTCTGATATACTTGGCAAAATAAGCACAGAGAAATATCCATATTCTGAGCTTTCCAATGAGATAAACATACATACAGGAGATATCAGATTTGTGGTTCAGGTATATGGAGATAAGAATGATTATCAAAGATATTCTCCAAAGCTGACAGTGAAAGCAAAGGCATTGATGGATAAGCTGCCTAAAATGTTTGAACTCATTGAAGAAATTACAAATGGCACAAAGTTGGATGAAAAGAAGCGTTTAAGAGAGATCATAAGAGAAGTAAAATCAAGGATTGAAATGAGACTGATTAATGATGGGCATATGACCTCGGCTAAGAGGCTGCTATCCTATTTCTCTAATCAAAACAAATATATAGAGCTATTGACTGGTATTGAGTATTATAAGTTTTTAGCTGATATAGATAAGCAGTTTGAAAGTAAGTCAGAGTCTGTACTAAAAAATCTGACTGAGGTTTATACAGCAATATTTAGTAAAAATAACTTAATGACTAGTATTACCTGCAGTGAAGAAGACTACCCCATGTTCCTTCAAAGCTATCAAAGGTATGTTGAAAGCTTAGCAGAAAACAAAGTAGAGCAAAATACCTATAGCTTTGATTTATCAAAGCAAAATGAGGGATTATTGACGCAAAGCAATGTGCAATATGTTGCTAAGGGCTACAACTTTGTGGAGCTAGGGTATAAATACAGCGGCACTTTGCAGGTATTAAAGAGTATAGCTCGTTACGATTATCTCTGGAACAACATCCGCGTTAAAGGCGGTGCTTATGGTGCGATGGCGGGCTTTGAAAGAAGCGGAAATTTGTTCTTTGTGTCCTATAGAGATCCAAATTTAAGAGAAACAATGAAGGTATATGACGAATTTGAAAAGTACCTGAATGAATTTGATGTAGACAGCAGAGAAATGACAAAGTATATCATAGGCACCATGAGTGGTGTAGATGCACCTCTGACACCTTCCATGAAGGGTGAGAGAGCAGCAGAATACTATATCAGAAACATCAGTTACGAAGATCTCCAAAGAGAGAGGGAAGAGATATTAAATGCCGGGAAAGAAGATATTAAAGCTCTTTCAAAGCTAGTAGGAGAATCAATGAAACAAAATAGACATTGTACCTTGGGCAACGAAGCAAAGATAAAGCAAAACAAAGAGTTATTTGATACCTTGGTAAATGTTCTTGAATAGTTAAATGAAAGGCTGTTTCAAAAATATAATTTGAGACAGCCTTTTTTTTATATTAGGTGGATATATTAAAATCAACATTTATCACATTATTGTAATATACAGTGAAAATCATTATCAATTGCATTGACAAAAATGAAAATACCATATATACTGAATGTGTAGTTGAAAACAATTATCATTATCAACTGCTTGGGGGATAAGTTAATGCAAGAGTGCTTTTGTAAAAGCAATACAACAGAATTCATGAAATGGTTTGTACAATTGATTGCCCCTGTTCTGATAGGTGCAAAGCCGGCTGAAATATTAAGCTTTCCTAATGATGAAAAGCACAACGCCAGGCTTGAGAGTATTAAGTCATGTATCAAGTTAAATAGCAAGCTGACATTTAATGAATTTTCGTTTTGCTCAAAATGCACAAAGCTTTTAGTTTATAACCCAATCACATTGGACGAAACACTCAAAGACAAGAGAAATATACGATTTCTTATTGAACAGGGATATCCAAGCATGTACACTTTGGATACCTATATTAATCATCTTATTTGTAAAGTGAAGAAGGGCAAAATTCCTGATGAGATTGGAATTTTTCTAGGCTATCCTCTGAAGGATGTAATGGGTTTTATAGGACACGCTTCTTTGAAGCTCACAAAGGTAAATGGTTGGAGAGTATATGGCGATCCTAGAATTTCAGATGAAAAGCATAATGATTTTAGGAAGGCTAAAGAGTATGTAAATGGACTTCTTCTTCATAACAGTCCAAGTAATATTTTGGCGCTAGTTTAACTGTAAGATCCCCTCTTACATTAAAAAGACCAAGTTGTGATATCATCATGCAACTTGGTCTTTATTTTTGTATTCAAATATTACCTTCATATAGACACACCAAATAATCATATCTTATATACCAAGCTTGATAATAGGGTGGATATTAAGTATAATTTTACGTGAACTTTATAATCTAAGTGAAAGCAGAGTTCAGTTACATAGGAGCATAACCATAAAGGCATTATTA
Source organism: Clostridia bacterium (assembly GCA_029239905.1). Lineage (GTDB taxonomy): Bacteria > Bacillota > Clostridia > Lutisporales > Lutisporaceae > GWB2-37-7. The sequence goes on along the minus strand of JARBUB010000154.1, from coordinate 481 downwards.
TGAAGTATAAGACACTAAGAGTGTTATTCATATTAAGGAGGAAAATAAGTGGAGAAACTAGCAAAACTGCAGGAATTGTTAAGAGGGTATGGTAAGGTTGCAGTAGCTTATTCTGGTGGAGTTGACAGCAGTCTTTTGTTAAAGGTGGCACTAGATACTCTAGGAAAAGAAAACGTAATGGGAATAACGATACTTTCTAGTGTAACCCCTAGAGAAGAATTGGCTGAGACGGAAAAATTTCTTTCTTCCATGGACACGAATCATATCTTTGTAAAGAAAGATGTATTTGCAATTCCGGGCTTTAAAGAAAATCCTAAAGATAGATGTTATATATGCAAGCAAAAGGTATTTGAAGAGATACTTTCAAGAGCAAAAGAAAATTGCATTTCTGTAGTATTAGATGGCACCAATGCAGATGATGAAGGTGATTATAGACCAGGATTAAGAGCACTTCAGGAGCTTAAGGTATTAAGCCCCCTAA
>JARBUB010000006.1 GCA_029239905.1 Clostridia bacterium | reverse complement strand
CCTGCAAAGATATGATCCAATAGGGCGTTATTGCTGAAATTGCTAAAAAATATCGCAATAGTCAATATGATCAAGAAGGATGGCAATACTGCCCCCAAGGCTGCTGCGAAAGCCCCTGAAACTCCAGCTGTCTTGTAGCCTACAAAGGTTGCGCTGTTTATTGCTAAGGGACCTGGCAAACTATTGGTAACTGCAATTGCATCGAGAAACTCCTCATTTTTCATCCACTTCTTATTGTCTACGACTTCCTTTTGTATGATAGGAATCATAGCGTAGCCTCCGCCTATTGTAAAGGCACCAATTTTAAAGAAGGTCTTGAATATATTAAATAACATTATTACACCACCTAAATACTATTATTTGCTGCACATGATAATTCCTTGCTCTGTAACGATACAGTCTACAGGAATATCAAAATGATCGTGAGGAACCTCATCAATAATCTGAAAGGAAAATGCCAATGCAACTTTATAAATCCTATTTTTAGCATGTGCAAAGAACTTATCATAGTATCCTGCACCATAACCTACTCTATATCCCTTTGAATCAAATACAGCGCCTGGCATTATTGCAATATCCAATATCTCTCTATCTGCAATTTTTATAGTTTCCTTTGTTGGCTCCTGTACACCATATTTTGAAGCTGCCAGTATCACATCATCATCATAATGTGATATGAGCATTTCTTTGGTTTCATTGACGCATACTGGTATGTATACATTCTTGCCCTGCTGCTGACAGTGAGATATGATGCCTTCTGTAGGAACTTCACTGCGGAAGCTTACATAGCAGAAAATATTTTGAGATTGTATAAATTGATTTAGCTTCAATAGATTATTGACAATAAGTCTTTCGGCATCTTTAATTTCTTGTTGAGTTAAGGAATTTCTTTTGTTTAATATAGAGGTTCTAATAAGCTTTTTTTGTTCTGCGATCAAAGGCGCCAGCTCCCTTCTAAAGTATATGTTAAATTCATAAACATACTATTAACATTATAATACCAGGTCTTCCAACATAGTATAAATATTATATCATAGTTATAACAAGACCTTACTGAAAGATTTTTTTGCTCTTTTGCAAAAAAATCTACCCGAGCGTGTAAGTGGGACAGGGGATATATGCCCACCGCCAATTGCTAAAATTGGAACCCACCACTTATAGGAAAGGAGAATTTTTTTTGTCTCGTTATATTTTTCATTATATTTTTTTGATATACTTTTATTATCAGACAATAAAACAAGAAGGTCGTATAATATTATGTAACAAACAATTTAGGAGGTTTATAAAATGAAAAACTCTAACATAGTGATGGGAGCGGTACTAGTTGCCCTGGGAACCATATTGCTGCTATCCAACTTAGGATATATTAATTTTTCATGGGATTATATCTGGCCAATGGCATTATTACTTCCTGGTATCTATTTACACTTTGCATATTTTACTAAAATAGATAAGAATCCTGGCAATTTGGTACCTGCGGGTATTTTGACAACCTATGGCCTTATGGCCTATGCTGTGGCATTCTTTGGCTGGGGCACTATGGCTTCCTTGTGGCCTTTTATCCTTCTAGGAATTGCAATAGGGCTATTGGAGCTATACTTATTTGGCACACATGACAAGGGTTTGTTGGTACCTATATCAATTTTAGGTGGATTGGGAATCATGCTTTTAAGCAAGACGTACTTTTTCTTCGACCTAAAGAAAGTTGTAATACCTGCAATATTGGTAATTTTAGGAATTCTTATGCTATCTAAACGTGAGCATAAGCAAGGCTAGTATGGTATGAAAAATGGTGAGATTTATTTCACCGTTTTTTTTATGTCTAAAACTATATAGATGAAGTATATAAATGCTATAATAATCTGGTGACTTAATTTTTATTGGGGGTAGATAATTTGAACAAAATAAAGAGATTTATGATCTATTATAAGCCGTATAAATTTCTATTCTTTGCAGATATGCTATGTGCTTTAGCGGTTTCTGGGGTAGATTTAGTATTTCCTATGCTGGTTAGAGAGTTGTTGAACAAGGGTATCAATAATGCGGAAGGCCTTGCATTTGATTTGATAATAAAAGTTGCGGTAATTATGATTGCAATGAGAATACTGGAATATTTCTGTCGGCATTTTATAACTGCATGGGGTCATATAATGGGTGCTAGGATGGAGTTTGATATGAGAAGGGATATTTTCTCCCATCTTCAAAAACTGTCCTTCAACTTCTTTGACAATACCAAGACCGGTCAGATTATGAGCAGAATTGTGAATGATTTATTTGATATATCTGAGCTGGCTCATCATGGACCTGAAGAAATATTTATTTCTGTAATCAAGATTGTAGGAGCTTTTATTATATTAATGACAGTAGATGTGAAGCTCACCTTGATCATCTTTACCTTTATACCTTTTATGATGGCATTTGCATTTTATTATAACAATAAGATGCGCTTTGTATTTAAGAGGAATAGGCAAAAGATTGCTGATGTAAATGCACAGCTTGAGGATAGCATAGCAGGTATAAGAGTTGTTAAGTCCTTTTCCAATGAGGAATTGGAAGAGGGTAAGTTCAGCATAGGAAATCAGGAGTTTTTGGATACAAAGCAAGAAAGCTACAATTACATGGGAAGATTTTTCAGCGGCATAGGGCTGTTTGATGGAATCATCTATATTGTTGTAGTTATTATGGGATCATTATTTATTAAGTCAGGATCTATTGAGAGTGTAGACTTGGTTACTTACCTGCTTTACATAAATACGTTATTGATGCCAATTAGAAAGCTTATTGATTTTACTGAGCAATTCCAAAGAGGTATGACAGGCTTTGAAAGATTCCTAGAAATAATGGATACTGAACCGGATATAGAGGACAAAGCTGATAGTGTTGAGCTGCATAATGTCAAAGGCAGGGTTACCTTTGATAATGTATCCTTTAAATATGATCAGGGAGCGCATGTGTTGAACAAGATTAACCTTAAGCTTGAACCTGGCGAAACTGTTGCGTTAGTTGGTCCTTCCGGGGGAGGAAAGTCAACCTTATGCAGTCTTATACCAAGATTTTATGAGGTAACGGATGGAAGCATTAAGATAGACAGCATTGATGTAAGAGATATAAAATTAGAATCTCTTCGAAAAAGCATTGGGATTGTACAGCAGGATGTTTACTTATTTGCAGGCACAGTAATGGAAAATATAAGATATGGGAAGCCTGATGCAAGTGATGAAGAAGTGATAGAGGCAGCAAAAAAAGCCAATGCCCATGAATTTATAGACAATTTCCAGAAAGGATATGAAACCTATGTAGGTGAGAGAGGGGTCAAGCTTTCTGGTGGGCAAAAGCAGAGAATTAGTATTGCAAGAGCATTCTTGAAGAATCCTCCTATACTGATACTTGATGAAGCTACCTCGGCTCTTGATAATCAAAGTGAGAAAATTGTACAGCAGAGCTTAGAGAAGCTGGCAGATAACCGAACTACCTTTATCATTGCACATAGACTATCAACCATTAGAAGAGCTAAGAAAATACTTGTGCTTACTGACAATGGGATAGAGGAGACAGGTAGTCATGAGGAACTGCTAAGCAATAACGGAATATATGCATCCTTGTATAATGCGCAATTTGAAGAGATGTAGAATACAAATAACCGGGCATGCCATAACGGCAGCCCGGTTATATTTCTATGCACAAATAAACGGTTGGTTAGAAATAGAATCTTACAAATTTGATTGAGTAAATATCACATAATAACAAGTCATCTGTTTCAACTTCATTAATGATAATATAGCTTATACCAACGTCTGTTAAAGTTCCTTCTCTGTCAACCAGCATATTTGTACCTATAAGAAATTCAATTTTTACCCGACTACCGATTTTGGTCCTTAAGTAACCTTGTGTATATTCTGTATCCATTACAGGCTGCTCACCAAACTGGTCTAAGCCTAGGGGGACTGAACCAATGTTGGTAGGCATTGTTCCAGATGTGGTGCCTGGAGCTTCTTGGACTCCACCCATAGGACCTGTGGTTGCACCAGTTACGGTACCCATTGGCATCATAGGTTGAATCGGTTGCATTGGCATTGTGGGCATTTGATTGAAAAAGGGCTGTTGAAATCCCATGTCCTGCTGCATATTATTCATTTGATTTTGATTTGGCATATTCATATTTTGCTGTCTAAAATAATCATAAGGATTATTGTACATAGTAATCTCCTTTCCATACTAATTAATTTTAAGTTGAATAATAAGACTGTGCTGGGTTATAGAAGCAATGATCGACTATTCTTGTAACATAGAATCCATTGCCATTTCGGGGGAAGTTGCCTGGGCAACTTGGGTTAAAGGGGTTAAAGTACCACAGTGAATACCCTGTCGTTGGAAACCTGTTACCTGAAATAGCCCAATCTGCAATTTGATAATGTATATCTTCAGGTGGATTGGCCCAAACTGTCTGGGGATTGGGGCGTCCTCCTAATACAGAGGTCATACAGTCAAACTGGCCGGCTTGATTTAGTATATTTCTGATGCTGCCTTGACCTATCCTTTGGTATTCTCCGTTGGGAACTCTAACTCTGTTCATAATAACGTTTGCAACTGCCTTCATGCCATTTTCGCCTTCTCCGCCTGCCTCGCAGCGTATAACTCTGGCAAGCAGCTCTCTTTCAGAAAAAGCCATACATTTACACCTCGCATGCCGTGATATTACATACTATGTAGTGGAAGGAAATTTTGATACTGATTTTATCTATAGAGATGTATAAGCGCAGGTATTGAAATATATTTTGAGTTAATATTTTGATATACTATATATATGTCAAATCTTTTTCGCAACATAGCTAATGATGAAGAGCGGGAGGTTATTATGAGGCAAAATATGGTATTAGACAAAACACTTGTTCAGTGGATTAACGAAAAGCCAGTTATAGCAGAGGTGATAGCTTATAACCCTGTTCTTTGGATCAATGATCATTTATATGATAATGAAGATGCTACCTATAACAATCTAGAACTAAATTGGAAGGATGTTTTGGAAGCCGAGGAAAGGTGGATTCGATTTGCACCTTTAATTTCCAAGCTTTTTCCAGAGACTATGCCGCAAAAGGGTATCATTGAGTCTGCTTTGGTTGAGCTGAGTCATATGAAAGCTGCTATAAAAAATACATACAATACTGATTTGGATGGAAAATTATTTTTGAAATGTGACAATGATTTGCCTGTAGCTGGATCTATTAAAGCCAGAGGCGGGATATATGAAGTCTTAAAACAAGCGGAGTTGTTGGCTTTAAGCAATGGAATGTTAAAAGAAGATCAAGATTATTCGTTGCTTGCTGATAAAGAATTCAAGGAGTTCTTTGGGAGATTTTCTTTGGCAGTGGGGTCAACGGGCAACCTTGGTTTAAGTATTGGAATTATGGGTTCTGCCCTAGGATTCAAGGTAACCGTACACATGTCTGCAGATGCGAAGCAGTGGAAAAAGGATTTACTTAGGAGCAAGGGTGTAATAGTGGTTGAATATGAATCAGATTACAGTAAGGCGGTAGAAGCTGGCAGAAGATTGGCTCTTCAAGATGAGATGTGCTATTTTGTAGATGATGAGCATTCCAAAGACTTATTCTTGGGATATAGTGCAGCAGCTATAAGATTAAAGCGTCAGCTAGAGGAAAAAGGTATAAAGGTTGATAAGCAAAATCCATTGTTTGTATATTTACCCTGCGGAGTCGGGGGAGCGCCAGGCGGCATATGCTTTGGTTTGAAGCTGCTTTTTAAAGAGAATGTGCATTGCTTCTTTGCTGAACCAACACATTCACCTTGTATGCTGTTGGGTTTGGCCACAGGGAAAAACGACAGTGTTTGTGTTCAAGATTTTGGTATAGATAATATAACTGAGGGCGATGGTCTTGCTGTAGGAAGGTCCTCGGGCTTTGTTGGCAAGGTAATGGAAAATCTATTAAGTGGTGTATATACAATTGATGACAACGAGTTATTTAAGCTATTAGCACTGCTTGAGGATAGTGAAAACATTCAAATAGAGCCATCGGCCGCTGCTTCACTTATGGGGCCAATCACTTTGAAAAAAGATAAAGCGGGAATCGACTATATCAGAGAGCATAACATTCAGCAGCATATGAATCATGCAACTCATATAGCTTGGGCGACAGGCGGTTCCTTCGTGCCCGTCAATCTAAAGAGAGAATTTTACGAAAAGGGAAAGCAGTTATTAGAATTATAGGGTGCTGCTCACGGCAGCCCTCTTGACATAAAAAAGTACACCTCCAAATGTTAGTTTATTTTTGTCTAACATTTGGGGTGCACTTCATTTGGCCATCCTATTTATGTTCAAGAATATATTTTTCTAAAACGTTATTATATTCTGCAAGTATATCTTTTACAATTTGGTTGTTTGCTGAGTCGAGTTCTCTTTCTTCAACGGATGCAATGGGTAATACCTTTGGTGAGGTTCCCGTTATAAATGCACCATCGGCATAATCCAGCATAGAGAAAGGAATAGGCTGTTCAATAATCTCTAATCTCAAATTGCTGCAAGCTTCAATAATGTACTTTCTTGTAATGCCAATAAGCACATCATGTGCAGGTGAAGTATAAATTTTTCCATGTACTACGAAAAAGAGATTTGAACGACTGCCCTCAGTTATTTCACCTTTATTGTTTACAAGCAATGCTTCATAAGCGTTGTTTTCCTTAAGCTCCAGATTAATTGTCTCTCTAAGCTGGTTATTGATGATCTTTGCATTGGGGTTGCTGCGTTCTGCATGAAACAATACGCTGCTTATTCCGTGTAAATATTGTTCCTGCGAAGGATAAGTACTTTTTATAAAACACATTATATAGTCAGGAACCTCATTTTCCAAGTTGAAAACTAAAAGTTTAATATTCTTTTCCGGATAATTATTTATTTTTATTAGCTTTTTAATATCAGATGCTATTCTTGGCATAATATTTTGGATCTTTGACTCAAGTGAGGCTGCTGAATTTTGTAAGCGCTCCATATGGTCCTCTAAAAATATAGGTACCCCATCTATTACTCTTATAACTTCATAAATTGAAGGTTGAGTAATGCTAATTTGATCAATTTGATTTGACTCAAATTCCATACCGTTGCTAATATAATAATTTTCAGTGATCTCTTTGTTCATATAATGCACCATCCTATAATATTTAACATAATATGAGCCGATATAATATCAAATATATTATATCAGAATACGAATAACAAATGCATATAAATCATAATTTAAATTGCAAATACTCTGAAATTTTATCTTGATAAGTACGTAATAAGTAATGCAATCGTGAGGGGAGATATAAATGGTAAGTAATATAGAAATATTAATAAGACTGGCACTTGCTTGTTTTTTGGGTGGATTAATAGGTTTGGAGAGAGAGCGTAATAAACAGCCTGCAGGGCTTAGAACGCATATTCTTGTTTGTGTAGGTGCAACCTTAGTTATGCTTTGTAATATCTTTATATTTGAGAAGTATAAGGGTGTGGCAAACATTGACCCGGCAAGACTTGGCGCACAAGTAATCAGCGGTATAGGTTTCTTAGGTGCAGGTACAATCATAAAAGAAGGTTTAAGCATAAGGGGGCTTACCACAGCTGCAAGCCTCTGGGTGGTGGCATGCATGGGGATAGCCATAGGACTGGGCTTTTACTCTGGTGCTTTGATAGCAACGTTTTTTATATTAGTAATATTAATATTCTTTTCGAAATTTGAATACTTGTTTAATATTAAAACTATTAAATCTGTTCTGATACTTAAATCAGTTAATAGTGAGGGACAGATAAATGTAATTGAAAATAAGTTAAAAGAATTCGAAATAATTTTTAGTAATGTTTCAGTAGAGTCTGCGGAAGACAATCTAATCGCAATAAGAATAAACCTGACCAAAAGTAAGGATATCTCAATCAATAAGCTAATGGAAGAGCTTTATAAGCTTGAAGGCATCAAATATGTTCAAATTTTAGATTAATTATGGTATAATACCTATGCAATTTATAAATCTATAGGGAGGTTCCTTACTTGAAGAAATTTGATTTTTTATGGGCCGGAATTTTGTTGGCCATAGTAGCCTTTGTTGCATACCCAGATACAAGATTATGGTTTGAGGCTACTACAAAAGCACATCCTTTCATTATGGCTTTTATAAAGTATTCTATATTAGCTACAATGGGAGAACTCTTAGCTTTAAGAATTATTGCTGGAGATTGGAAGATACCAGTTGGCATAATCTATAGAGCTATCATATGGGGCTTGCTTGGTATGGTCTTCGTAGTAGTATTTAGAGTGTTTAATCTAGGGGTTATTGGTGCTCAGAAGGCACATATACTTCCGGCGTTAGAATCAGGCTTCGGAGCAGCTTTCTTGGTTTCATTCCTGACAAGCGCTCTAATGAACCTGTTATTTGCACCTACCTTCATGGCATTCCATAGAGTAACTGACACATATATAGACCTAGGTGAAGGAAAGCTAAGCAAAATATTCAAAGTAAAGTTAAACTCTGTAGTATCTAAAATCGACTGGAATGGATTTGTAGGCTTTGTAGTTGTTAAGACCATTCCAATATTCTGGATACCTGCACATTCAATAACTTTTATGCTGCCAGAAAACTACAGACTGCTGTATGCAGCATTCCTATCCATAGCCTTAGGTGGAATCCTAGCCTTTTCAAAAAAGAAAGCATCAAAAGCTGTGTAATATGAACGGATATAAAGATAGTGGACACAAAAAGTCTACTATCTTTTTTAATTGAAGGCAGATTAAAATCTCATTAAGAAAAAAATGAATCGTAGGTTTTGATATATATTGAAGGTCTATATATTGACAAGAGGAAGAATGCTTGTATGTAGCACAGTTATGAGATGTGTATTTGTACTCTGTGAAATATTGCTAGAAAAATTCGTAATTGCTGGCACGGATGCCAGCAGCCCCTCAACTGACAGGAGGTCAGTTTTGAGGGGGTAGGATTTTTATGCAATATGAACAGTTAAGTACAAAACATACCGAGTATTTCTGTGTGAAATACAACATTCTTTCTCAAACCTTTATTTTGGACGCACATATTACTTTCTCGACACATACTTAGTCCCTTTAATGGTGAATCTCCAAGGCTTATCTACATATTCCTCTGCATAGTCAATATTGATTCGAGGGGAAGCCTCCATTTCAAAATCTCTGAATCCATCATCATAAACATATATATCATCAATTCCATTTCTCACGCATAAATCAATTTTATTTTGAGCCTTGCCTAAATCCATTGCGATACAAAGCTTACCGGGACCATTCGTTAGGTATCTTACTTCTTTGCTGGTCAAATCAACATAAGGTTTGTTGAAGCGTCTTAAGGCCATAAAGTCTAGGTTATCGACTGGTTCTAAAGCTCTGATTAAAGCAGCTTGTGGAGTCCCTTGTTTCTCAGTCACGATGTTGAAGCACTGATACATTCCATAGATAGTAAATATGTAGCTGTAGCCCCCTTGACTGTACATGATTTCTACTCTAGGTGTGACCTTGCCTCCATGAGAATGTGCAGCTTTGTCTTCTGGACCCAGATATGCCTCAGTTTCGACAATTCTTCCTGCTACAGTATATTCAGCAGTCTGATGTACCAAAACCTTTCCAAGAAGCTCTTTCGACACAGTGATTGTATCTCTTATATAAAAATCTCTATTAAGAATATTCATTTTTCCTCCTGATTACACACCTGATTTATACTACTTTTGTATGGCTATAATTAGTATAATAAATAAAGTAAAATTTTACACAATCAATTCAATGTTATATAATGTTTTTAGAAAATTCAACTAAAGAGGGGTGGGGAATCCATGCAAGATAACAAAAAGATCGTAGTTCCTGATAAAGAAACCTTTTATAAGATATTAAATGTGAAGCTTGAGGGTCTTCTGGCAAGCGAGAATAACTGGTTGGCCAACACATCCAATGCTTCAGCGCATTTGTTTACCAATTTAGAAACTATAAACTGGGCAGGCTTTTACTTCTTAAATGAGGGAGAATTAATTTTAGGTCCCTTTCAAGGTAAGACAGCGTGCACTCGTATCAAGATAGGCAAAGGTGTCTGTGGAACTGCAGTGGCGCAAAAAGAAACACAGCTGGTGCCTGACGTACATTTATTTCCCGGGCATATAGCCTGCGACTGCGCATCTAACTCTGAAATTGTTGTACCCATAATCAAGGATGGCATAATATATGGGGTATTGGATATAGACAGTCCTATAAAAGAAAGATTTGACGAAATAGACAAAAAATATCTAGAATTCTTTGTACAGAAGTTAAATAAATACATAGATTGGAAAAATATAAGCAGCGGAATACCCGTTGTTGAGCTATAAACGAGGAGGCGCAATATGGATAGGCAAAAGGCGTTGGGAATAATAGACAAGTATTTGGTTTCAGAGCATCTGATAAAACACAGCTATGCGGTTGAAAGCGTAATGAGGGCATTGGCAAAGAAGTATGAACCTGAAAAGGAAGAGCTATGGGCAATGACTGGTTTGATGCATGATTTAGATGCAGACATCATTGATTATAGGGAGCACCCAGAGCTTCACGGCAAAAAGACTGTAGAGCTTCTAAAGGAAGAAGGCTTTGGGACAGAAGAAATGTATCACTCAATATGTGCACACAACGAGGATACGGGCGTAAAGATAGAAAGTAAGATGGATAGAGCGATATATGCAGCAGACCCGATAACAGGTTTTATTACTGCAATTACACTTGTTTATCCTGACAAAAAGATAGCTAGTGTGAAGGTAAAATCCATCACGAAAAGAATGGATGAGCTTAGATTTGCAGCTGGTGCAAATAGAGATGCAATGAGGTCAATTGAGCAGCTAGGCATGAATTTCAATGACTTTGCAGAGCTTTCATTGAAGGCGATGCAGGAAATTGCAGAGGATTTAGGACTATAGATGCTGAACCCCCAAGGTATTGTACTTTGGGGGTTTATTTATTTTTGACTACGCACGATGTACAGTGTAGGGGAAGAGTGCCAGCATTTAGCACAAGATATTCGCCTTATTTTGTACTCAGCTGCCTATACTGTTGAAAAATCTTACCGGTGCAAATCTGACCTCCTGTCAGGTTGCCCCGCTGCTGGCACTCTCCCCCTTTATTTGTTATATGACCGCACAATGAAATGTCGACAAAAGATTCTTATGCTATTATTGAAAAATTCGACTTGCGATATTTTCAGCACTAGTTATGGATAAGAAAGGCTCAAGTAATGATGCACTATAGGAGATTTGTATCTGTACTCTGCGAAGCAATGATAGAAACTACGTAAGGCTGGCAAGGATGCAAACCTAGCCGCATTACGTCAGGTAGGGCAAGGATGCCCGTTATGCGGCGTAGTCGTTTCATCATTGTGAGCAGCAAGTACAGTCAAATCGGATATCCGTGCTGAAGGACTTGATCTTTCTTATCCATAACGGTGATTTAATCAATATCGTCATATAGCGCAACATCATCCTGTGGTTACTTGAAACGTCACTCTCATCTACGCCATATAGAGCAGCTCGAAATACTCCTTAAGCATCCTTTCCATAGAGAAATGCTCTGATGTGGTCTTGATGCTTTGCTGCATCATCTCAACCCATTTTGCGTGATTATCGTAGTAAGTAGGAAGTATTTCATTGGTCAGTGTTTCATATAAGGATTTTAAGTCATTTTGGTCCAGTAGTTCTGCATCTTCACTTTCAAATCCGTTGCCTATTTGCCAGCCATTTATGCCATGTTGGCAAGCTTCTGGCCACCATCCGTCTAGAACACTGAAGTTTAACACGCCATTCATTGCTGCCTTCATTCCGGAGGTGCCGCTTGCTTCTTGAGGTCTCCTTGGATTGTTTAACCAGACATCAGAACCTCTGGTGAGCATTTTACCTATGGTCATATCGTAGTTTTCTAGGAATATCACTGCATTTGGGTATTCCCTTGACATCTTTACCAGATTTGATATGATATGTTTGCCTGTATCATCTAGTGGATGAGCCTTGCCTGAGAATATTATTTGCAGCTTCTTTTGCTCTAGTAAAGGCCTTATGACTTTTTCATCACTAAAGATGAAGTTGCTGCGTTTGTAAGGGGCAGCCCTTCTTGAGAAACCAATAAGTAATACATCAGCATCTAGTACAATACCGGTGCGATCCTTAACAAACTCAATTAAAGACCGTTTATTTTCCAAATGCGTTTGCCATAAGGCATTTGCGTTATCAACATTCTTTAACATTCGATCATCAACCCAAGTAGGAATATGAATCGCATTGGTTATTCCGATTATTGGTGCAGGGTAGTCTACGTGTGTCCACATCTTGTTAGCCGTGTCAGCATGAAGCTGTGCCACAGCATTGGATTTTTTGCAGGTTCTGAGAGCTGCAACAGTCATATTAAATGGCGCCCCACCTATATGGATCATCTGCTCTATGGTTAAACCATTAAAGGCACCCATGTATTCCAATCTGCTTAGATAATGCTCTTCGTTGCCCTGCTTAATTGGAGTATGAGTTGTAAATACGACTTCTTTGCGAGTAGCTGATAAAGCATCTAAGAAGCTCATGCCTTCTTCCATTTTTTCTCTTATCAGTTCAATTGCAGCAAGAACTGCGTGACCTTCATTAAAATGATGGACATCAATATGAATCCCCAGCTCTCTAAGGGCTCTAACTCCACCAATTCCAAGGACCATTTCCTGGGCGATGCGCTCTTCTCCAAACCAGCCATATAGCTGTCCTGTAATCCATGAATCCTCATTTTCCGGTATATCGGTATCTAATAGATAAATTGTTGCATTTCCAAACTTTTCAAGCTTCCAAACCTTGCAAAAGACATCCCGCTGCCTGATTTTCACACTAACCTTTACACCAGTATCCTCGAGAAAATCATAGATGTGGTTCTTGTAGCAATCAATCGTAGTGCCATCTTTGCATATATGTTGATCGGTGTAGCCCTGTTTCCATTTGATTCCTATGCCTATAATAGGCAGGTTGTTATCCTTGGCACCCTTCATATAATCGCCGGCTAATATTCCTAAACCACCTGCGTACATCTTAAAATCAGAGTCCAAGCCATATTCCATGCAGAAGTATGCTACCTGAGGTAATTTTTCATTCATTTTTGGAGCCCTCCCAATAATAATTATGAATGCTGTTTCTAATATTTTTAATGTAATTAAAATAAAAACATTCCTTTTTTCACTTTTGTAACATTATAATATATATTAAATGTATGCTTCGAACAAAAAGTTAATATTCATGTTAAAATATTAAGATAATTGTAGTTATGGGGGTATTTAAATGAAGTTTCAAAGAGAAAGTGGAATACTGATGCATCCTACTTCTCTTCCATCTCAATATGGGATTGGAGATCTAGGAAAAACAGCATTTGAGTTTGTTGACTTTTTGCATCAGTCAAAGCAAAAGATATGGCAAATGCTTCCCTTGGGGCCAGTCGGATATGGTGAGTCACCATATCAAAGCTTTTCTGCTTTTGCAGGAAATATTCTTTTGATAAGCATTGATGTTCTTAAGGAAGAGGGACTTCTAAAAGAGAGTGATTTATTGAATCCTCCAATGTTCAACCCTAAAAAAGTTCAATTTAAAGAAGTGAAGCTGTACAAAGAGGAGATTTTCCGAAAGGCTTATAAGGCATTTAAGCAAATTGAAAAGCCTATTGGTTATAATGAATTTGTTAACGGTAACAGCAAGTGGTTGGAAGACTTCATCCTATTTATGGCTATAAAAACGAGGTTCGGGTTTAAATCATGGAGCGAATGGGATTTGGACATCAAGGAGCGCAGACCTGAAGCTATTGATTACTATACAAAAGAGTTGAATGATGAAATTAGATATCAAGAGTTTTTACAATACTATTTCTTTAAGCAATGGAAGGCTCTGAAGAGCTATGCTAATAATAAGGGGATAAAGATTGTTGGTGATTTACCAATATTTATATCCAATGATAGCAGCGATGCTTGGGCTAGAAGAGAACTATTCGAAATCGATGAAATTGGCAATCCAATAAAAGTAGCAGGTGTACCACCGGATTTATTCAGTGCAACTGGACAATACTGGGGGAACCCTCATTATCGATGGGATGTAATGGAGAAGGATGAATACAGGTGGTGGCGAGATCGTTTTGAAATGTTAATGGATATGGTGGATATCATTAGAATTGATCATTTTAGGGGCTTTGAGGCGTATTGGGAAATCGACGGAAGGGAAAAAACTGCAGAACGGGGACGTTGGGTCAAGGCACCTGGTGCAAAGCTTTTTAAGACCATAGAGAAATACCTGGGCAAGCTGCCTATTATCGTTGAGGATTTGGGCTTTATAACAGAAGAAGTAGAAAAACTCAAAAATGAGTTTGAATTTCCTGGGATGAAGATTTTACAGTTTTCTTTTGGAAGGGGTTCAGAGGAAAGATTTTTACCTCATCACTATGAAGAAAATTCTGTTGTTTATACTGGGACTCATGATAACGATACAATTGTTGGCTGGCTAGAGAGTTCAATCATTGAACAGCCGGAGGCTATAGAATCTATGAAGGATTATTTTGGGGTTTCAGATTATATCACACTAAATGATATGTGTTGGGTGCTGATTGAAGTGGCTTTCAAGTGTACCTCAAACACTGCAATAATACCAATGCAGGACATATTGTGTATTAGCACCGAAGCAAGGATGAATATACCCAGTACCATAGGAGGTAATTGGGATTGGAGATTTGAGGGCAAAGAAATTACACCACAAATGATAACAAAGCTCCAAGAACTTTCAACAAAATATAACAGAAATAATTGCTGATTATTTGGTTAAATTAGTCTTTCGTTATGTAAACGAGCAAAAAAAAGCAGAGAACCCAAGCTTAAAGCCTGAGTTCTCTAAATAGTTTCCCCAAAATGCCGTCTATCTATCTTTCGACACCTAGCCTATGCTAGGTGGGTATCCTGACATGGTTTCACGTCTTCCTCTTACAAAGTAAAACTTCGTGAGGCATGACCCTATAACACGTACACAGATTCCCGATTAAGTACTGTAGGTTCAAAATGATAGAATCCACTAACATTCCAGGTTCACTGTTAGCAGCAATTTCTTGCTTGCTATTAATATCATTTCCCAAAGTGTCATCTGTTATTTATATATTAACATAATTATTTTTCAGAGTCCATAGTATATAATGACTATTTTGGCTTCCAAAAGCAGTTTAACTAATTTTTTTATTTAAAGATTTAATTTTTAATTGAAGTTCGAGATATATAAATATATACTTATATTAGTACATAAAACTCATTTCAATAATACTTGTTTTAAGGAGGAGGTTTATTGAAGCATACTGTAATAGACTTTAATCAAATGCTTGAAACGGTAAACAAGGACGGTCGAAAGCATGAGTATTGTATTGAAGATATGCAGGTATATGAAAATTATCTTCATTATAAAAGAGATTATATAAATCATCCTTATCATGAGAAAATTGAGTATCACTTGTTTCCAAAAGAGAACATCGGAATTTATGCTTTGTCTCAATATCCGGATGTTAATATAAACGATAAGGATGTCTATAAGTATTATGTAGATATGGTCAGTGTTAAGAAAGAGCAAGATCAATGGATAATTAAGGATTTATATCTTGATTTTATTATTAAGAGTGACAAAAATTATTATGTAGTCGATGTTGACGAGTTCAATGATGCTATAAAATCTATGGAGTTGGATAAAGAAGATATTGAAGGCGCTTTATCAGGACTAAACAACATATTAAAAGGATATTATAAAAGCTTTGATATTAATGAATTTATGAATTCATTAATTGAAATATATTCAAAAGATAGATGCAAAATTTTCGATAATACAAGGAGGTTGGATTATGGAACTTAAAGGAAGTAAAACAGAGAAAAATCTTATGGAAGCATTCTCTGGAGAGTCACAGGCAAGAAACAAATATACATATTTTGCAAAGGCAGCAAAGAAAGAAGGCTATGAACAAATTGCTGCAATATTTGAAGAAACAGCAGAAAATGAAAAAGAGCATGCCAAGCTTATATTTAAATTCTTAAGCGGAATAGGTGATACTGCGCATAATCTGCAGCATTGCATTGAAGGTGAGAACTATGAGTGGACAAGCATGTATAAAGGATTCGAAGCAATAGCCAAAGAAGAGGGCTTCACTGAAATTGCTAGTTTTTTTCATAATGTAGCAAAAGTTGAAAAAGAACACGAGGCTAGATACAAGCAGCTTCTTGAAAACCTACAAAACAACAAGGTCTTCTCAAAGGATGAAGAAACAACTTGGAAATGCAGAAATTGTGGTCATATTCATGAAGGTAAGAACGCTCCTGAATTATGTCCAACCTGCAAACATCCAAAATCATATTTTGAGGTAGCTGCAGAAAATTTCTAAATTCTACAAAAAATAATTAAAACATGTATATATTTTATATACATGTTTTTTTATACTGATTATACAATTAAAGCCTTGATTTGTAGATATTAATAAATTATTTCTGGCATAATAATTAAAAAAAAATCAAAACTATATATGAAGCCCTTTACAAATTAAGCTTTCAAATTAGGAGGGACAACAATGGCAAATAAGATAAGAGAAGGACTAATACCTACAATATTAGGAACTGCCGTAACAGCAATTGGTTTAGCAACTTATGGCGGAGCTTCTTCAGTTGCAGGAGCGGCTGTGACAGGCTTTGGATTGGCTCACATTGTTTTAGGCGGAATAGATCTTGCAACACATCATAAAAACGAATAACAAATTAAAAGGTGCCGCTTTTGCGACACCTTTTTAAAAAATTCGTTCAACTAGTGCAACGACCAATTCAATAGCGATAAGAATAATTACCATCCATTCCAAAGTATTTCCTCTTTTTTGATATGTCATTGTCGTAAATACTTCTGTTATATCCATGAGTGTTTCTGATTTACCTTTTATTTTATCATATCTGCTTTTAAGCTCGAAAAGCTCTTCCAGATCAGTATAAAGATTTTCTGACTCCTGATTTACCCACGTGATAGCTGGTTTATCTAATAACATAAGATGAGAGATAATATCAAACTTAAATCTTAATATAACTGCAACAGTTTTTGAAAGCTTGGTATCATTTATACCTAGTTTTCCCCTCTCAAGCTTTGCGATTATCTCCTCAATCTCGTCTAAAAGATTGTCTAAACCTTCTTCAACTCTCTCTAAAGCCACAGATTTAGCAAGCACAATGGATAGCATGTTTAGATGATAGTCCTGATAGTCATTGATATTTAAATACTCAAAATGTATCGAGGGTTCTTCATCATTTACTACAATTGTATAGTCATCTTGATATTTGAAGGTAGCATATAGAAGAGTCTTTTCTATTCCTTTTAAATAATTAACAGTATCCACAATTTCATGGTGTTCCATGTTAACAAACACGACTGAACCATAGGAAAAGATCTTAACAAGTTTGTTTTCAGGATCCATTAGTATACCAGTCAGTTGCCTATTGTCCAAGGTAAGATGCTCTTCCCACTTAAATTTTCGATTAATACCAAAGTGAGCCGCCAGCTTATTTATATTGATTTCGTTACACAAAGAAAAAACCTTTATGTATTTTGTTAACTCGATAATAATCATCTCCTTTTTTGTATAGGAGTACATAATATGTTTTGCTTGCAAAACATTTTCCTTAATCTAGAGGCATGCTAATTTTGCTTGCAAAACATTTTCCTCAGTTCATATATCTTAATTCATATATATAATATTATATATTAAATATTAAAAAATAAAAGCATCAGATATGATTCTGATGCAAAACAGTAAAATTAAGCGGGTATTAGGAGTAATTAAACTATCTTAAGCATTTTTTATATACTTCGATCGTCTTATCTGCTGTTTTATCCCATGAATATTCTCTCGCTTTTGCTTGACCCAGCATGCTGTATAATGCCCAAAGTTCGCGATCTGAAAGAAGCTTTAATATTTGTTCGCTAATTTCATCAATATTATATGGATTTGCCAGTAAAGCTGCATCCCCGACAATTTCGGGAATAGAGGAAACATCTGAGGTTACTACGGGAGTTCCACATTGCATAGCTTCCAAAGGTGGAAGACCAAAACCTTCATATAAGGACGGATATACAAATACGTCGGCACCATTATAAAAGTATGGAAGATCATCAGTGGGAATGAAATTCAAAAACTTCACATTATCGGTTAAATTAAGCTTCTCAGTTAAACCCCATAAATGTTTATAAGAGCGTTGATGTTCCCCTAAAATCAATAAATCAATTGGCTTCTCAAAATTATCTTTAACCTTTTGAAATGCTTGTATTAGTCTTGAAATATTTTTGCGGGGACTGAAACCACCAAGATAAAGAACATAATGTCGGTCAATTCCATACTTATTGAAAATAACGCTTCTGGCTGTTTCTCTGTTCATAGGCTTATATATATCATCTGCTGCCAGATGGGTAACTGTAATTTTATCATCGCTGACACCGAAGTATCTTTGTATATCCAACTTTGAATAATTGGAAACTGTGATGATGTGTGTAGCATTTTCAACTATATCAGGTGTATGCCTAAAGGTATAGTCAAGATGCGATCTATCAACAGTTTCAGGCATTACATATGGAATTACATCATGTAATGTAATAACATGGTTGCAGTTTAAATTTGTTGGAAGACCGATTCCGTTCACTGTATTATGCAAGAAGTCTATTGGAAAATTTAACTTCCATTCAATTTGATAAACCTTATTCCAAAAGTCCTGTCTTCTTTCTCCTAATAACATGTTCTTTGGAATGCTGTTGATATCAAAAATATCAGTTTTGTTTTCATAGGGATAAAACATGAAAATATCCTTTAAATCCTCATGCTTTTGTATATTTGTAAGTAAGTTTGTTGTGTAAGTCGCAAGACCAGAGCCAATATGCCAAGTAATTACCCTTCCGTCCATGCCTAATATCATTATATTAACCTCCAAACAACCGCATCATTTAATAATATATATGCTCATAAAAATAAAGTCGTTTATATGTTTTGCAAGCAAAACATTTTCCTTGAGTTATTGATAAAATGCGAGAAATACATCTTTGATAATATAAAATCAGATGCTTCTACTGAGTTTGTATTTGATAATTTTTTTTTGCAATATATTACATATTATGTATTGACTTCGTCATTGTTACAGTTTAAAACAATTTTGTATTCAGGATAAAAATAAGATATTATATTAGTAAAGAAATATAATAGGGGAGAGTGTTAACATGAAAATGAGTAAATCAGTTATAGAAAAAGCAACAGAGCTATTAAAGCAAAAGGACATTAAAGCGATGATACTTAGCCCTTCTGCAAATATGTCATATCTTACGGGGTTTAATACCTTTCCGGGGGAAAGACTATTGGTAAATATATTAACTGATACGGGAGAAAACATTTTCATTGTACCAAAGCTTTATGAAAGTGAAGTAAAAGAAAAAGCTGAGTTTGATCAGATCTTTAGCTGGAATGATACACAGAATCCTATTGATATTTTAAAGGACGTTGCTGAAAGATATAACCTAAACAGCTGCAGCATCGCCATCGAAGAAACTATGTGGTTTACCGCTTTTCATAAGATATATACATCTTTTCAAGATGTGAATTATATACATGCTTCAGAAATAATTGGAGAGCTCCGCCAATGTAAATCCTCTTTAGAGGGTGACAAAATGAGAAAGGCTTCTCATGCAGCAGATAAAGCATTAAAAAACATACTGAAAAATATTAAACCAGGGCTAAAAGAATATGAAGTCAGAGATATTTTGGAAGCAGAAATGAAAAATATAGGTGCAACAGGACCTTCGTTCCCAACGATAATCGGTTCTGGACCAAATAGTGCCTTGCCTCATTATGGAGCAGGGGATAGAATACTGCAAGAGGGCGATGCCGTAGTCATGGACTTCGGTTGTCTACTTGATAACTACTGTTCAGATATGACTAGAACCATAATAATAGGCCAAGCTTCTGATAAATTCAAGAGCATTTACGCAATACTGAAAAAGGCGCAGCAGCTGGCTATAGATAAGGTAAAGCCGGGGGTCAAGGCTTGTGAAATTGATTATGCAGCGAGAAAATACATAACGGATAAGGGCTACGGAGATTATTTCATACATAGAACAGGTCATGGGATAGGGCTTGAGGTTCATGAAATGCCATATATTACAGAAAGCAGTGAAGTCATACTTAAACCAGGAATGATTTTTAGTATAGAGCCAGGAATTTATATGGAAGGCGAATTTGGTATGCGCATTGAGGACCTGGTAATGGTAACTGAAGATGGAGTTGAGGTACTCAATCAATTTACGAAGGAATTAATTGAAATAAGTTAGTTTAATAGGGCGGTTGCTAAGGTTTCGTATATGAAGAAAGTTACCTTGGCAGCTGCCCATTTTATGGAAAAAATATATTACAAAACCTGCCAAAAAATATGTATAATTTAGTAAATAATTCAAACACTATTAATGCATTTTGAAAATAAACGAAAAATTTAAAATTTTTAAAATTTATCATAAATAAGAAGGTAAATAATGCGTTTTATAGAATATATATATATGAACTAATTTACCTCAAACCAAAAACGATTTTCCAATAGGAGTTCTAAAGTGTCTAATTATAAATAATAATTAGCATGAGGTAAAACTCTTAAAAACACTTCATGTTACATAAGCTTTGGTTGAGACTAAAGCCGTCAACATCACAAGGAAAAACTAAAATATTGACAGGGGGTAATAAAAATGGTTAAGTTTATTATCGGGCTAAAGGGTTCAGGCAAAACAAAGAGAATGATTGATATGGCCAATGAAGCCACCAAGACTTTAGATGGTTCAGTAGTTTACATTGATAGAGACAAGAAGCATATTTATGATTTGGACAGAAATATCAGGTTTATCGAAACTGGTGAATTCCATATGACTAATTTAAAATCCTTTTACGGTTTTATTTGTGGGGTAATATCACAAAACTATGATATTGAAAAGATATATATTGACGGTCACAAGCTGATATCAGAGGCCAAGGATGAATGCATGGAAGAATTTATTAACAATCTCAAAACTCTTGCTGAACAGTCGAAAGTTGATTTTATTTTGAGCTGCAGCAGAGCAAAAGAAAGTATACCAAGTTTTATGGAGCCATTTGTAATCTAATTATATGTTTTGCACTAAACATATATAGACAATGAAAACAATATATGTTCATATATCAAAGGCTGAATTATTTATTCAGCCTTTGTTTTTGATACAATTTATATATGCTAAAATGATAATTGAATGCCACAAGTCCACTTGGGAAGGAGCTTGACTGAAGATGAAATTAAATGCGGGCTTATCAAGCCTTAAAGAGTTTGAAAACAGAATAATCACAGAAAAAACGATGCCAGCTAAAGGTGCTGTGCTTACAGATTTTCCAGAGAGACTGTCTCCTGAATTAAAGGAATTTCTGGAGAGTCAAGGAATAGAAAAGCTATACAGTCATCAAGCAGAAATGTTTGAAACAGCTTCAGAAGGAAAAAATATAATCATTACTACATCCACCTCCAGTGGCAAAACCCTAAGTTTTTTGCTGCCAGTGGTTCAAAAGATACTAGAGGATCCTACAACTAGAGCTATATTTTTGTACCCAACGAAAGCTTTGGCTCATGACCAATATAGAAACTTGGTTCCAATTCTTGAGTATTTCGGTCCCAAACGAATTCAAGCAGGGATTTACGATGGGGATACCCCTAGCAATGAAAGATCAAGAATCAGAAAAAATGCAAACATCATTCTTACAAATCCCGAAATGTTAAATAGCTCATTTATTCCAAATCATAGCGTTTATGGCTTTAATCATATGTTTTCCAGACTTAATTTTATAGTAATTGATGAGCTTCACTACTATAGAGGCTCTTTTGGTTCTCATATGGCAAATATCATGAGGAGACTTAGGAGAATATGCAGCTATTATAAATGCAATCCGCAATTTCTTTGCAGTTCGGCGACTATTGCCAATCCACAGGAACTGGCAGAAAATATATCGGGAGAACCATTTGAAATAATCAACAAAGATGGGTCACCTTCACCTGAGCGAACAATCTTGTTTTGGCAGCCACCTTTGGTTAGAGATACGCAATATAGAAGGAGGCCAGAGGCTGAGGCCTCGGAATTTATACCTTATTTGATAGAAAATGACACAAAGTTTATTGCATTCTGCAAAACACGCAGAGAAGTTGAGATTGTACTCAAAGAGGTAAGAGATAAACTTACAAACATGGACAACAAACCCTCTCTAGGCAGAAATCTTTCTCACTTGGTCAGCGGCTATAGGGGCGGCTACACACCGGAGGAGAGGAAAGAAATAGAACTCAAGCTATCCAGCGGGATGCTGGGGGGCGTGGTATCTACCAATGCTCTAGAATTAGGTATTGATATCGGAAAGCTGGATTTGGTAATTTCCGTCGGATTTCCAGGCACCAAAGCATCCTTCTGGCAACAACTTGGAAGGGCGGGACGGAGGGGTGTCCAGTCCTATGGGGTGCTGATTCTGGATGTTACGCCAAATGATCAATATATAGCAATAAACAAGGACTGGCTGTTTGAAAGTGGTGTGGAGAACGCCGTTATTGATAAGAATAATTTGTTTATACAGCTGGCCCACGTAAGGGCAGCTGCAGCTGAGCTTCCTCTCAGTCTTGATGATGCAGCTATTTTTCCTGACTTGGGAGAAATTGTACCGGTACTTATTGAAGCCAAGGAACTAAAGAATGACAGTGGAAGATTTTCATGGATCGGAAATGAATTTCCGGCGGGGGATTATAGCCTGCGAAATATCAATAATAAAACCTACAAGGTTGTAAATAAAATAACTGGTACAGTCATTACTGAAATGGATGAATACATTGCTTTTCATGAGGTTCACCCTAAGGCTATCTACATACACGACAGCATGCAGTATTTGGTTGAGAACTTGGATCTTACAAATAGGATTGCGACTGTATTTCCAGTGGATATGAATTATTTCACAGTGCCCTTTGTTGAAACTGATGTAAGAGTTATAAAAGAATTCAAGCTGCAAGACATTGGGCGAACTCAAACCAGCTTTGGGGATGTATCAGTCAAAGAAGCAATACCGGCATATAAGATGCTGCAATTCCATAATCATCAAAATCTAGGCTTTGAGAGAATTACTTTGCCTTTGTTCCAAGAGCTGGAGACAGAGGGGCTTTGGTTTACAGTAGATGATGAAGTGGATAGTGTATTTAATTCTTATACACAATACAATTACTATAATGGTTTAAAACACAGCCTCTTAAATGCTGCGATGAGAAGAACGATGTCCACACCGGAGGATTTGGCGGGTGCGGTTTTTAATACCAAGAACGAATGGGGCGAGGTTAAGAAATCCCATATCCTACTGTATGACTTATATCCAGGGGGCCTGGGCTTTGCTGAAAAGGCATATGATTTCAGCAAAGAAATATTAAATGAGGCAATTGTGCTGGTGAAGAATTGTGGCTGCGAAGTTGGCTGTCCGGCTTGTGTGGGGGATTATCATTTGGATAAGAAGCTGGTGCATTGGGGACTAAGCAGTATGATATTGAAAGCAGAAGCACCTATTGATATTAAGAAGCCTGAAAAGGCACCTAAGATAACAATTGAATATATCTGCAAATTAAGCGAGCTGCCCGCAAGATGGATGGAGTTTGTAAATTATTTGAGAGCTCATGGGGAATACCTAAACAGCTTCTTAAGTACAATAGAGAGCGTTGAGGTTCAAGGAACTATATTGATATTCCATACAGATTATAAGTTTTATGAGGATTGGATGCTAGATGGCAGCAATAAAAATAGATTGATAAACGTGATTAAAAGATATGTAGAAGTGCCTAAAAGCTTTGATATAGCAGTCAGGACTAAGAGTAAGGGAAACCTTGACCTTAAGGAAAAGATAATGAGAAGGTACGATGATTTAATAAAGTAGGTATATTATTATGCAAGAGAAACTCAATAGGGAATTCGATAAACTTAATGAATATCAAAAGGCTGCGGTATTGGATTATAGCAAGGCCTTAATGGTGAATGCCCATGTTGGAAGCGGCAAAACCACAGTGCTTATTAATAAAATAATATATTTGCACTTTGTAAAGGGTGTAGCTCTTCAAAGCATGGCGGTACTAACCTTTACGAATAAGGCAGCACAGGAAATAAAGGATAGGGTAAAAAAACTCCACAATTCATTAGGAGATTCTTTAGTGAATAGTCCACTAGAAGATGAGGAGATGAAGTTTTTTGGCACATTTCATAGTGTTGCTAGAATGTTATTGTCAAAGGTGCTGCCAGTTGAGAATTTAGGCTTTACGAAGGATTTTTCAGTCATTGATCCAGAGGAAGCATTAGAGCTGTATGACAGGGTAATTAATGAGAATAAGTTTACTGTGAAATATCGAAATAAGCTGCATAAAAGACTTGAGAAGTTGAAACAGGGCAAATTATTGTATGCAAATATGAAAAATGATGATGATTTGAATGAGTTTTATAGCGCTTTAAAAAAAGCAAAAATAAAATCAAATGTAATGGAATTTGATGATTTGATGGAGTATTCGGTACAGCTGCTGCAGCAGAATAGCTATCACCCTGAATGGGTGATTATTGATGAGTATCAGGACTGTGATAAGGTACAGCAGTCTTTTATAGATGCATTGCAAAAGGAGCAGGCGAAGCTTTTTGCAGTAGGGGATCCCAACCAAATCATTTATTCATGGAGGGGCAGCAGTCAAAGTCCATTTGAGGATTTTAAATCAAGATATCATGCCAAGGAATTGACCTTGCCGGTTAACTATAGGTCTACTTCAAATATTCTAAACGCAGCTAAGTCATTGTTGGACAACGGCAGCGGCTTAATTGGGATTAGGGAGGAAGGGCACCCTATAGTAATAAAAAAACACTATAATACCTTCAATGAAGCCATTTACCTTAGTGAAGCAATAAAAAGGCTTGTGGATAGCGGTCTCAAATATAATGATATAGCGATTTTTTATCGAAAGCAAAAGCAATCTGAGGTGTTTCGCGAGGTCTTCGATAATACGAATATACCTTATGAGGTTTCAGTAAGAAAAACTCTGAGGGATATACCTGTACTATTTTGGGTGGTGCGTTTGTTGAAAGCGGCCATAAATAATTTAGATAAGGACAGCTTGAGATATGTACTTCGAGACAATAGATACGGCTTAGGTATGAACGATAAGCAGATCAATAAGTTATTTGAGGATAAGGGTGAAGCAAACAAAGCAGCCTTAAATCTGATATTAAAGCTTAAAGAATTTGGAGACTGGTGCAGAATAAGAGATAGAATAAGTCCTGAAGAGCTCTTTGAATATTTTGATATCAATCTATACCTAATGCCTACTTCCATAAGCTTTAAGGAGGATTCTGATCTGGTATTAAGTTACCTTAAGGAAATATGGAATTATATTGAGTTTACGGGTTCTACAGTTTTTGATGGTATAAAAGAATTTATGAACACCTCCTCATTATATGGGAGCCAAATACTAAGTGAAGCGGTTCATAAAGAACAGAACTCTGTTAAGCTTATGACCCTTCATGCCTCTAAGGGCTTGGAGTTTAGCCATGTATATATTTCTGGGGCGAATCTTGGTAACATTCCCATGGCTAGGAACGAGGAGGAGCAAAAGGAAGAGCTTAGGCTTTTCTTTGTGGGTGTTACCAGAGCAAAGGATTATTTGGAAATATCGTACCATACATCTGTAGAGGATTTTGGGGTATTTAGTGTCCCTAGCCCCTTTCTCAGAATGATACCGGAGAATCTGATACAAAGTGAAGATTACGGAAGCCGGGCAGCCAGCTTAACAGCGTTAAGAAAAGAAATAAAAAGAAATATTGATAGCAAGAAAGAGGAAACGAAGGAATCCTCGGAGAATGTTTTAGAAACGCAGGTTATTTCAAAGGCTTTGGTTCGTCACGATAAATATGGAGAAGGCAGGGTTATCACTGAGGACGATGATAATGTTACCGTTTTCTTTGAGACTTATGGCGAGAAAACTTTTTCTAAAATGTTTAGCCAATTGAAATACTTATAAAGACAGAATTACTCGCAATGGAGGAAGAGATGAAAGAAAGTTTAAAGATATTTAGAGATGGTAGATTTATAAAGCTGTGGGCAGGCCATGGCATCAGCACCTTTGGTGATATGATAACATTCTTAGCCATTCCGATGATTGTCTATGGCATCACGGGCAGTAAATCAGCATTGAGCTTATCGGTACTGATTAGGGTCATTCCAGTTATACTTATCGGTCCTTTTGCCGGGGCCTTGGTGGATCGCTTAAACAGAAAGACAATTATGATATGGTCTGACCTCATAAGAGCAATGCTTACTGTAGCATTATTGTTGTCACCGGATCAATATTTATTAACTATGATTTATATTGTGGTATTTCTAAAATCACTTATTGGGATCTTCTTTAATCCCGCATTTAATTCAACCATACCATCTATTATCAAAAAGGAAAATCTAATGTCTGCAAACTCAGTTATTGGAGTGACTCAAAACATACTGCAGTTTGTTACTCCTTTTGCAGGGGCAGCATTGATAGGTTTTTCTGGTGCAAGATCTGTACTGCTAATAGATATAATATCCTTTATAGTTTCAGCTGTGGCTATCTACTTCATTGATATTCCGAGGCATCCTGAGAAGTCTAGAAAGCTTATAACACCTGGGGTATTGTTAAAGGATATTGGGGAAGGTTTTAAGTTTATGCTTAACTCTAAGACTTTAACCGTCATAATGATAACTACTTTGATAACGCAATTTGGCCAAGGGTTTATAGCACCGCTTTGGCTGCCTTATGTTATAGAAGGACTAAAAAGACCTGCAGCGGATTTGGGCTATTTGGTTTCAATGCAGGGCTTTGGAAGCATATTGGGAACATCACTGCTTCTATTACTGGGAGTGAGAAAATCAAAGTCTTATAAGTTATTTTACAGTATTTTTACCTTGATGACCGGGGTTACTATTTTTATGCAGATTACAACATTAAATTTTAGTGTATTTATCATGTGGGGAACCTTAGTTGGAGTTTTCATATCGGGAATGGGTATAACCACACAAACCATAATACAACATATAGCAAAGAATGAAATATTGGGTAGGGTAAGCAGTACTATGAACATTATTAACCAAGCCTTTATGGCAATTGCAGTTGCTATTGCAGGCTTGATGGGCGACAAAGTGACTACTAGAATATTATTTATCATAGCATGCAGTATATGGCTTATAGGTTGTATAATTGGCTCAGGACTCATGCTGTTAAATAAAGAAACGGTAACGGATGATGATATAACAGAGCAGCAATCAGCATAGATTGGGGAGTGGAAGTATGCATAATAAGTATATACTAGCCTTAGATCAGGGAACTACAAGCTCAAGAGCAATATTGTTTGACCATGATGGTAAAATAGTGAATATTGCGCAAAAGGAGATTGCTCAAATATATCCTAAGGCAGGCTGGGTAGAGCATGATGCCATGGAGATTTGGGGTACGCAGATTGGTGTTGCCAGAGAGGTTATTGAAACCATCGGCATCAGACCAGAAGCTATTGCAGCTATCGGTATTACAAATCAAAGAGAAAC
>JARBUB010000153.1 GCA_029239905.1 Clostridia bacterium | reverse complement strand
AGTGAGTGGGAAGATCTAGGTGGGGTATTAACCTCAGCTCCTGCAGCAGTGTCTTGGGGTCCCAATCGAATTGATGTATTTGGAAGAGGACAGAACAATAGTCTATGGCATAAATGGTGGAACGGATCAAGTTGGAGTGAATGGGAAGATTTAGGCGGAGGCGTGATTACCTCTGGACCTGCAGCTGCATCAACAGCAGTAAATCGATTAGAGGTATTTGCACGTGGTGGAAACAATCAATTACTCTATCGAAATTGGAACGGAAGCAGATGGAGCGGATGGCAATCACTTGGTGGAGTAATAACTTCAGAACCTGCAGCAGTTTCTTGGGGAGGTAATCGATTAGACGTCTTTTCTAGAGGTCAGAATAATCATCTTTGGCATATCTGGAGACCATAAATGATAAAAGGCTGTGAGTAATCACAGCCTTTTATATTGAGCAATCAATTTAAAATTTCTAATGAGCATGCTTTTGCCCCGCCAGCTAAAGGCCCTACGCTTATAACGTCTAATAAACTCTTTGTTAGAAATCTCCTCTAGCTCTTTATATTCAATACGACTTTTAATATTCTCAGCAAACTCTGTCATTGGTGTATGCATCACGTCTTTATTGTGGGGACACACATCCTGGCAGATATCACAACCGTAAACCAGTTGACTGCTTGCTAAAATTTCTACATCCTGCTCTGCCAGTTCCCCTTTTTTCTGTGTTATATAAGAACGGCATAACAGAGGATTGATATCAAAATCACCGAATATAGCGCAGCCCGGGCAGCTGCTGACACATGCACCGCACTTTATGCAGGTTCTATCCAAAGGTTTATCGGGTTCGAAGGCATAGTTGTTTATGATGTAACCAATGAACACATATGAACCATATTTATCAGTAATGATATGAGCGTTGACACCGAAATATCCTAAACCGGCTAAATATGCAAGATATCGGTCTACCAAAGGACCGTTATCAACAAAAGACATATATTCGAACTCTGGATTCTTCTTTTTTAGAAACTCACCTATTTCTTCCAGCTTTGCCTTTGCGATAATATGATAATCAATTGAAAAGCTGGATTTTGAAAGATTGGAATCTTCATTGCTGCCAACAAAATAAGGAAACAAACATACAATAATTGATTTGGCATTCTCCATAGTGAGCTTAGGATCAATTCTTAGATTAAAATCTTTCTCTTCAAAACCTGTGATATGATTTTTAGTAATTCTTCTGTTCCATATTTCAGCCAGTTCATTGTAGGGTCCAACTGGTGCAATTCCTGCAAATTCTATATTTAAAGACAAACAATAATTCATTAATTCTTTTTTCATTTGTTTTCGCCCCTTAAAGCATCGTATTTCTAATATTATACCATTCACGCAGGTTAAATAATAAATATGGGGTTAAGATTATTAAAGATAATTATTAGAATGTTCTTCTGGAAAATTAATATTATTATTGTAATAAAGGGATTTTTTACCTTAAAGGGTATAGGCATGCAAATTGGTGCAGAACATAAAGTAAAAGGCCATGGTACGGCTGCTATACGGATACTGCTAAAATATGCTTTTTTAGAGCGCAGGCTCAATAAATATAATTATTCAATACTGGAAAGAAATATCGGTTCAAGTACAATACAAAAAAGCTAGGAAGTGTCCAAGAGGGTGTTAGAAGGCAGCAGGTATATTCTGATGGTCGATATATGGATGTAATACTTTTTGGACTGACGAAAGAAGATTTTATTAAAAATGAAGAATATCTAAATAAATAGTAAAATATTTGCAAATAGTATTCACAGCATTATAATATGTATTAGACTCATTAAAATGAAGTAAATTTGAAGATATATCCTTTTATGGTAATATATATAATAGAGAATGATAAATATTTCAAATGTCTATTTAAATAAAGCATCAAAAATTATAGTATTTTGAAGTAATACATAAATAAATTGCGTATATAATAGTGAAATGAAATATGACGTTATAATAGAGATATAGTTTTTGTAGAATATAATTAGATTTTTCATATTATATATCATAATAAACAATAAGGATAGTGAGTTAATATCAGGAAAGGAAGTGATACAGTTTGGCATTTACAAATACCATTATGAATCTGCTAGCAAAAATTAATGTTGTAATAGAGCGTGCTGTAGGTAACGGCGGAAGCCTAGCATATATAATCATGTTTCTTATTCTTTTTATTGGAGCAGCCTTTGTATTCACTGCACCGATGCTGCCAAGTGTTTCACTAATTTTTTTAGTGGCTTCCCTATCAGTTGCTGGACTGCTTAATCCATTTTTATCTTTTGTAGTCTTGGTTACAGCTATTGCTTTGGGAGATTTAACCTCCTATTATATTGGCAAGATAATCAGATTTAAGTTGATAAACAATGAAAAGATTCCTTTTATAAAAATCAAGCACATTAATACTACTAAATTAATATATGAGAAATCTGATTTTCTTTCTATATTGTTTGCCAGATTTACACCGGTTGTGGGCTCTTTTGCACAATTGGTTGCAGGTGCAATTAATCATAATATTGGTACCTTCTGTAAAAGAAATGTTATCGCAGGGGGAATATGGCTATTCGTAAATTTCGCAGGTGGATGTTTGATATCAATAATTCCAGGACTAAAAAGCAATTTTGCATTGATCTTTATGCTGGTGCCTTTTGCTTCAGGTATTGTCAGTGTGGGCTATTATTTAGCTCGGAACAGCGGAATAGCTTTTTTGATGAAAAGAGCATAAAAGGTTCTATTGAAAGTTAAATAGCAATATTTGAAGGCTGTGAGTAATCGCAGTCTTAATACTTTTTTGAATGATAGAATGAATACTAAAGCCTTGAAACTTTTTATCTATATTGAACGTCATAAAATATATAATGCAATAATAAAAAGCAATAACGAATACAGGGGGACCTTTATATGAAAAAATTTATAATTTACAAGAGTAAAATAGTGAAGCTGGTGCTAATATCAGTTTTATCAGTATTTCTAATTGGTAGTTTGTTGACAGGGTGCGCTTCAAATGTCAATCAAGGCACACAACCAGATCCAGTAGTGCAAGAACCTCAAAATAATGATGCAGTTATAATGGATAACTATAAAAAACTCATAGAGAGTGAAGCAAAACCACAAGATGTTTTTGCGTTTTTAGATGAAAATGCAAAAGCCTTATCTAAAGAAAGTACTGCAATAATAGTGAATGATTTAGAAAAACTACAAAACGAATACCTTCTAAAATTAGAAGAAAAATATTATGAGAACACAGAAATACAAGCAGCCCTTTCAAAAATATATTTGGCTAAAAAAGATATGAATGATCCGAATAATTTGGGAACAGAAGCATTAAAGAATTTAATAAATGAAACTATAAAAGGCGGCTATAAAGTTGAAACAGCTGAAGGAATGTTTTTTCCAATAGTAAATTACAGTGTATATAAGAGGTATTCTGCATTCTTGCCAGAGGACTTTAATGCCTACATTGAGTTAATGTCAGTTGAATCAGATAAAGTACCAGCAAAGGATGCGGCACTTGTAATAGGCTGGGATGAATTGTTACAAAGAGCATTGAAGCAGGAGGCTTTTATCAATAAGTATTCTGATTCAGATAAATTGTCTGAGGTATCTAAGCTTTATGATAAATATAAAACCTTTGTTTTCCTTGGACTAAATAATACTCCATTGTTTGCATATGAGGGAAACGTAATGGTAGAGAATGCAAAGAAGGTGTACGCAGATATTGATTTCACAACAAATGACAGCCAATTGAAAAAGGAACTAAAGAAGTTTATGGAGTTATTGAAAGCTAGCAACTATAAGCTGACTCCTGAAATTGACAAGTTTAGGGGACAAGTTATAGGAGTTTAAGATGAAGATGATCATCACATTTGTGGTGATCATTTTTTTGTTGTAAAATTAAGACAAGCATAACATATTCCAAGATATGGCTGTAGAATATATAAGATCATTGAGGAGTATATTATTATCAGAAATTTAATAGTGAGGTGTGGACATGAAATACAATATTTTAATCGGCGGGGCTGCAGGACTTGGTATAGATACAATAAGTGTCTTGGTTGAAAAGATATTAAAGCGTAAGGGTTATTTCGTCTATTCCAATAAGGATTATATGTCAAGAGTCCGAGGTGGTCACAACTTTATTCAGGTTCGATTTGGGACAGAACCAATGTATTCACATTGGCCAGAGCTAGATGCCATCGTTGCATTAGACAAGGAAACCGTTGAATTTCACCATGAAAGGCTTAGTAAGAGCGGAGTTATTATTTGTGATGAGTCTTTGGAGGTAGATCATGGCAGCGTTATTAAGGTTCCCTTAACAAGGATAGCAGCAGACGTGAAAAACCCTAAGACCTCCGGAACTGTGGCAGTTGGGGCCTTGCTTAAGATATTTGGGCAAAGTCTTGAATTGGTGCAGGAGATATTTATGGAGAAGTTCGAAAAGGAAACAGCAGAATCAAATTATCTGGCCTTCAAAATGGGCTTTGAGTATGTTGAAAAAAGATTTGATATTATTACATCTTTCAAGGATGAACATATATTTATAAATGGCAATGCAGCAATTGCCATGGGAGCCTTGGCTGGAGGAGTCAGCTTTTATGCCTCTTACCCCATGACCCCGGCTACCAGCATCATGACACAGCTTTCTATGAGACAGGATGATGCAGGCATAGTAGTGGAACAGGTAGAGGATGAGATATCAGCAATCAATATGGTACTTGGTGCTTCCTATGCAGGCGTTAGAGCTATGACGGGCACTTCAGGCGGTGGATTTGCACTGATGGTAGAAGCCTTGAGTCTGCAAGGAATCATGGAGCTTCCATTGGTAGTTGTAAATTCTCAAAGACCAGGTCCTGCAACAGGCATGGCTACTCGAACAGAACAGGCTGATTTGGATTTTGTTCTAGCAGCAGGGCATGGGGAGTTTCCTAGAATGGTGTTGGCAGTGAGAAATCCTGAGGATGCCTTTTATCAGACTGTAAGAGCACTGAATATTGCAGATAAGTATCAAGTGCTGGTAATCATACTTACAGATCAGCACTTGGCAGATTCGGCTCAAACAATCGCACCATTTGATTTTAGCAAAGTAAGAATAGAAAGAAATTTTGCTGCTGCTGAACAATTGGCAGGTGAAAGATATAAAAGATATATGATTACGGAAAGCGGTGTATCTCCAAGAATAATTCCAGGAAAGATCCCAGGCGCAGTAGTACTGTCCGACAGTC
This sequence comes from Clostridia bacterium, assembly GCA_029239905.1. Taxonomy (GTDB): domain Bacteria; phylum Bacillota; class Clostridia; order Lutisporales; family Lutisporaceae; genus GWB2-37-7. The sequence goes on along the minus strand of JARBUB010000153.1, from coordinate 1,546 downwards.
ATGAACACAACGAGTATGGTCATATATCGGAATCAGTAGAAATTCGTACTGCGATGATGGAAAAGAGAATGAAAAAGCTGGAGGGTTTGGCTTTTGAAATGCAAGAGCCTGATTTCTATGGCGTTGAGGAACCAGAGGTTTTGTTGATAGGCTGGGGCTCAATGGAGGGACCTTTGAGGGAAGCGATAGAGATACTCGAGCATGAAGGGAAATCAGTAGGAGCTTTGGTGTTTGGAGATTTGTATCCGCTGCCCACGAAGCTTTTGAAAAAACATGCTGCAAAAGCGAAAAAGCTTGTAAATGTCGAGCAAAACTTTACCGGACAGCTGGCAAGGCTTATAAGACAAGAAACGGGAATCTTTATGACAAACAGCATATTGAATTATACCGGAAGGCAAATTAATTCATATACCATTGCGACCAGATTAAAAAAGGAGGTGCTGTAAATGTTGGATACAAAGATTTATGATGTAAAGGATGAAATATCATGGTGCCCCGGCTGCGGGAATTATAATATACTTCCTTCGCTTAAGCAGGCATTGGCAGAGCTGGAATTAGAACCACATCAGGTTGTAATTGTTTCTGGTATAGGGCAGGCAGCAAAGACACCTCACTACATGAATGCAAATGGTTTCAATGGCTTGCATGGGCGGGCCGTACCCCCTGCACAGGGAATAAAAATTGCCAATAAGAATTTAAAGGTGATAATCCACTCGGGAGACGGCGATTCCTATGGAGAAGGCGGGAATCATTTGCTCCATGGCATTCGTAGAAATGTAGACATTACCCATGTGGTACATAACAATCAAATATATGGCCTGACAAAGGGGCAAGCATCGCCAACAACCAACTTAGGGCAAATTACCACGATGCAGTTTGATGGGAATACCTCTGATCCAATCAGCCCATTAGCCTTTGCAATTTCAATGGGATGCGGCTTTGTAGCAAGAGCCTTTTCAGGAGATCGTGAACAGCTTGTTGGAATAATGAAGGAAGCAATCAATTATGAGGGCTACGCACTCATCGACGTACTACAGCCTTGTATCGCATTCAATAAGGTAAACACGCTGAAATGGTATAAGGATAGAGTATACAATATCGATTATTCAAGCTACGATAATAAAGATAGAGTAGCTGCATTTCAAAAGTCTTTAGAATGGGGCGATAGCGGAATTCCCCTAGGAATATTATATAAACAAGAAAAGAGCTCGTATTTTGATAGGGTAAATCATTTAAAGGAAGGGCCAGCGCTTGTTGATAGGCAATGGGAACCTAAAGATGCAGAACGATTTATGGAGGACTTTAGATAAGTAGTTTTTTGAGGTATCAAAGGATGACGAACAGCAAATAATAACTATGTTTAAATATGCAACAATATAAAAAGCACAAACACTTTAACTAAGGAATAACTTTCTGTAGTAAAGCTTCATCTACTCCAGAGGAGTGCTTCTGAAGAAGCTTGCTTTGCCTAGCTCCAGAGCTACTGCCCACAAAGCAAGTCTTCTGATGCTGCTGAAGCTAATCGAAAGAAAATTCGTTCCTTAGG
>JARBUB010000152.1 GCA_029239905.1 Clostridia bacterium | reverse complement strand
TCGCCATTTCTTTCCGGATAGTAACCGCTGTCTATGAAGAAGCCTTGCTCAACAGCCTTAAAGTAACCGCCAACCTCAAGCATTTCTTCCATAAACAATACTGCTCTTTCCTTCAGTTCTCTAACTTCTTCACCCAATACCCCATCTCTGTCCAGTTTCACCATTTCTCTTAAGCCGTCCATACCATTCATAGCCTGCTTTGCAGTGCTGATAGCTGCTATGTTGTTATAGTGCCATGGCACGTTACGTCCTTCATCAGGTGTAATTGTGGATTGGATATCTGCACTTGTAAGTCTTGAAATCATCAGGTTTAAGGTATGAGTTACTGTAGCTTCTCTCATATCTGATTCCATGTACTTTGTATTTTGCTGTGCTCTCATCTTATATTCACTAAAGAAATCTCTTAATGCAACTGCATAAGGTAAATCCAGTCTCATGCATGGCGCTGGTGGTGCTGTAGGAGGTACTGTTGACAATGCAATATTCTCAGGCTTGATACCAACCTTCTTAGAAAATATGCTGTTAATAGCATGCTGTACCATAAGCTCTGGTCTGACCTTCCAAGCCTTCATTGCTGTTGCATTGGCATTGTGTGCACCGTCGATCTGAAGCATATCAGCCCAAGCCATCACTTTTTTAGCTTCACATGCATCAACGAAGCTTCTGATCATGTTAACGTTTCTATACAATACATTGTACTGTGGATCCTGGTGGGCACCGTTTACGCCTTCTTCAGCAAACATTACGGCGATGTCAGGACCTGCAACACCTGAAATGTATGAATGGAAGTTTATTGGTCTGCCTACTTCCTCTTCTATCATATCTAGTGCTTTTCTGCTCGCTCTTACTTGCTTTCTTGTAACTGCGATACCACCGATACCTTGTGTTGTACCTTCTATTAATGAGTCAATGTGAGATTGACCCGCTGTCCGGATAACCATGATGTGGTCAGCGCCATGCCATGCAGCCATTCTCATTCTTCTGATATCATCCTCAAATCTTCCGGAAGCTATTTCAGTCGTCACTACGCAGTCCGGTTGTGGATCTATATAGTGGAAGCCTCTGCTGCCAGGCAGTGGTATATAATTCTTCAAGCCTTCTGACGCTTCATGATATTCGAAATCTCCAACTACTCTATTTTCATTTCGGCCTTCTCTCCAGTGCCAGCCTCTTCGTTTTGGTTCGTACTTATTTAGATCTTGTAAAAGTTCATTTATATCAATTTTCTTATTTGGATCTAATTTCATTTATTTCCCCTCCTTAAAACAATGAGTCTACTTCATCCCAGTATTTGCCTTCTGCCAAGCCGACGCCAGCTTCTCGTACGGAGACGCCTAACTTATTGGAAAGTCTCCAAACCACGTTGCCGGCACCCTTGCCCATAAGACCTTTATTCATTACACCTTCTACGATCGGTTTAACTTCCATGCTGGAAAAGCCCATTCTTAAAAGTATACTTCTTTCTATTGCAGGAGTGGTATTTTTCTTACCCAGTTCAAGCATTGGATTTACAATTGTCTCTGCAAGCTCCCAGAACTTTGCTTTAAGCTCCTCATCTGACAGGTTCTTTATATGCTGTCTTCTAACTTCATAATCATCGGCACGCTTCATTTAACTATCCCTCCAAAATTTATTTTAAGTTTATACCCAATTCTTTTAGGGCATTCATTACAAATTGTTCATCAGACTTCGTATCTTTTACAAGGAATTCGACATCTACCTTTGAAATCTCAGTAATCTTGTTGTTAGCTACACTATTTCTGATATAGGAATGCTTTGCTTTGTTCAGATCATAGTCTCTTATTTTTATTAAAGATGGATGCTCAGGCAATATGATATTTTCCCCGGGAATCTCTTCAGTGGGATTGCCGAATCTTACGTCGATACCGTTTTGCTTTGCAAAGCTCAATTGCGGCATTGGATGCTTGCCAGCTCCGGTATATTCGGTTTCTTGAACTACGATGATTTGATCCTCATCCATTTCCTGTGCAAGAGAGAAAGCTGCAGTCAAGGAAGTATTGCCTGCCGGACCTCTTTCCAAGCCTTCTAACACAGCTAGTGCTTCTGTCATATAGAAAACTTCCCCTTGCCTTACCAGTACATATCGATCAAGATATCTCAAAGGTCTGGCTGCGTTCCTTGGAACATCTGCTCTGTCAGGCCAAGTAGCAAATGGTAATCCAAAGCCTGTATGACCTGTAGTAAAGGATTTTCTATTGAATGCGTGGTCAGATGCCATATGCAGGCCTGATAAGTCAACACTGGCGCCTACCACCTTAACATGCTCTGCACCGGCTTTTATCAAGCCTCTTGCAGTACCTGTCACATTCCCGCCGCCGGCATTAGTAATCATCACTACATCCGGATCTTTGCCTTCTTTTTCTCTAAACTGCATTGCCAGTTCATAGCCAAGTGTTTCAACACCTGCAATTCCAAATGGAGTATATAGGGAGGCATTGAAATATCCTGTTTCTTCCAGTAATAGCAGGAAGGTATAAAAAAGCTCAGGACCAACCGTAAGTTGTACTACTTCCGCACCAAGAGCTTCACAAGCTCTTTGTTTCTCTAGAATTTCAGGTTGTCCAATCATCTTGCTGTCATAGCACTCTTGTACAACAATGCACTTTAAGCCATGCATAGCTGCTTGTGATGCAACAGCTGTACCATAGTTTCCGCTAGTTGCTGCAATTACACCCTTATAGCCATTCTTTTTAGCGTGGTAAACTGCATTGGCTGCTCTTCTCGCCTTGAAGCTTCCAGATGGGTTGCAGGCTTCATCTTTGATGAAAATCCTTGCGCCCTTCCCTTTAGGAGCCATCTTTCTAGCTAAGGCTGTAAGATTCTTCAACTCTATTATCGGTGTATTGCCAACACTGACTTCTGATTGAATTGTCTGTATTTCCTCCAGTGTATAGCCTGCCTCTCTCATCATTCGTTCATAGTCAAAGCCTATTTCGCCAGATTCGAAAACGGAGTAATCTATACCTATGGCTTTTTTCATGATTTCATTTTTTCTGCTTGTCACAGCTGCATATGAATTGTCTCTTGTCATTATTTTTCACCCCCGAAGAGGATCTCTTTTACCTGTCGGTCTACCTTGAGTAGTTCAGGTACAAATTCACCAAATGAATGTGTATATCTTGGGTTAACTGCTACCAGTTCCCCCTTAACTTTACGTCCTGTTGTAGTTTCTATTTCAACTTGCTCGCCAAGATTAGCTTCTGTTAGCGCATATCCCTTTACCCATAGCTCCAGAGGTACTTGCTTTGTATCATCAGGTACTTGAGGAGCTCTTTCTTCAGGTTTAAGTACAATTTGATGTATTTGTACCCAATCTCCCTTTTTAGCTGCATTCATTTTGCAACACTCCTTTTTAATAGAATTGTAGAGAGCAGCTTTACATGCCTGCCCTTTGTATATATTCAGATATTGAGGGGGCTGGCACAGAAACCAGCCCTACATGAATTACAATTAATTATCTGTTTATTTGCTTTCTCATATCTCCCATAATTGCTCTTGGCACCGGAAGATCAATCATTGTCTTTAAGCCTGGTGCTGCATTTATAACTTGAGGAATCATATTTACACACATAGCGATTGTTCCAAGACCACCTTGTACTTCAGGCTTTATAGCCATATTTACTTCAGGTGTACCCTTTATTGTGATATAGTCCCCTGTGTGCGTTCCTTCCATTTCCGGCTCAATTTGTTGTGGGTGAATCATATCGATCTTCACTTCTCCATCAACAAAACCTTGACCTGTCATATTTACGCCTGCTACATTGCCTGCAGCAGCAAAACCGTATGGTGACTTTCTGTCAACAGTAGTTACAATAGGCTTCATTTGTGTTTCATACTTTTCAACATCCCAGCCTATCGCATCACCAATCATTCTGATTGATTCTGCAAAGCCTACGTGACCTGCCATAGTACCATCAGCAACACCCTTATTGAATTCGTCTACAGTAACGCCTACGCCTTGTTCTTCCATAACTGCTGGGCCAAATGGGCTTAAGCTGTTTACTCTCTTTGCTTCTATATGTTGAACGTCAGTCATGCAGCCTGTTAAACAAACCACCAGCAAGTCCATTATCAAACCTGGATTAATTCCTGTTCCCAAGATCGTAACGCCATTTGCTTTAGCAATTTTATCAAGCTCAGCTGCCAGCTCAGGATTTTGTGATTGTGGATATGCCATTTCTTCTGCCGTTGATATAACGTTTACCTTATGTTCCAATACTTGTTTTAATCTTGGGAATGCCTTCTTCGTAAAGGAGTCTGTTGCACATAAGCATATATCAACATTTTTACCCTTTAGCACTTCATCAATATCGTTGATGATGATTACTTCAGGTTTGTCTCCTCTTTCTACGCCAAGAACATCGAACATGCTTCTGCCAACTCTAGCTTCGTTTCTATCGCATACACCTACGATGTCTACCCCTTTTTTAGTCAAAAGCATTCTCGCCATACCGCTTCCCATTGCACCAAAGCCCCAAATTGCCACTTTTACGTTTTCCATATGATAACCTCCATTAATTAATTTATATTTTATACATTTTGTATAGTCTTAAGCTTTATATATCATGATTTTTAAGGTAAAATATTGGTAATTGTCATATTTCATACGTGTGTTCGCTTATGTACTTCATAACAGTTTATTACCAATACTGCATTAAGACCCAGTATTATTTATAGCAATTAGTGTGCCAACTATTCATAGCTTCAATAAAGATGTTAAAAACATCAAGCATTGAAAAATCAATGCTTTAAAAACAGTACCTTTTACAAGCTTTACATAATTTTCAGAAATTTAATTATAAGTGCAAAATAATTTGCCATATAGCAAATTATTTTGCGTATAAATTATGTATATAACTGCATAAAATTACAACTTCTAAGGTTTTTATACAGGTTCTCATTAATAATTAATCAAACCTAAGTATCTAGTGCAAATTTATTTGCAATATGATTACACAAAATTCATTTTATAGGCTTCATCAATAATAATTAAAATATTTTATATGAAATAAAGGAGATTTCGCAATGTTTGATTTTCATGTACATACGCACTATTCCAATGACTGTACCTTTGATATGGACAGTTACATCCACCCGGCCATAAAAAAAGGACTGAAGGGAATATGCTTCACCGACCATGTCGATATTGAATATCCCAGCAGTTCAATTGAATTTGAATTGGACTATGCTAAGTACACCAATGAAATTAAGAGACTAAAAGATAAATATAGTAATAAACTAGAGATCTTTACAGGAATTGAATTTGGTATGCAGCCTCACATACTAGAAGCAGATGAAGTTTTTTTTCAAAATAAGAGCTTTGACTACATACTAGGTTCTATTCATACGGCAAATAAGAAAGAATTATATGGCGGGGATTTTTTGCTTGGGCAATCTGAGCATGATAGTATTTTGAATTATTTCAACGATATGATTTTCTGTGTTAATCATTTTAATAGCTATCATAATTTGGGACATTTAGATGCTATATCACGATATGTCAGCAGTGGCAGCTTTAAGTCTGCCATGTATATGGAATTTATAGAAGAGGTACTGCGAATCATTGTCCAAAAGGGTAAAGGCATTGAATTAAACACCTCAGGTAAACGTTATTCTTTACCTCACTTCCATCCCGAACCAAGTATTATCAAGCTATACAAGCAGCTTGGCGGTGAAATTGTCACCTTAGGCTCAGACTCACATAGTCCAAGTACTTTGGGCTTTGGCTTCGATGAAGCTGCTGCGACATTGCAGAGCTGCGGCTTAAAATACTACACAATATACAAAGGCGGCAAGCCTGAATTCATTAAGCTGTAAAAACAAGAAAATCCCCAACTACCGAGGGATGCTTAGTAGTTAGGGATTTTCTTTTACAGTAGCTTAGATATATTTCACGCCAGATGCTTTGATAGCTGTTTTGGCAGCATTATATGCAATTAATGTGACAAAAATATTGGCAAAGGCTGTCGGAAGAACAATTCCTATGAATAATACCGGAAATGGTGCCGGCAAACCCACCAGCAGCAGTGCAGAATATAAGAATACACTTCCACTGATAATCGTTCCTACAAAAGCAACAAAGCCTATGGTCACTTGCTTGAACTTAAATCTATCAAGAACCTTGAGCAGTAAATATACAGAAATACAAGTAATCAATTTATCAATGATATTAGGAATTTGTCCTCCAGGAAAGGTTGTAGTCAATGCAGTTATTGCTCCACCTAATAATGCAGTCAATATTACACTTTTAAAATCTCTATTTATAAATAGTGCTACAAATATAAATGACAGCATAATGTCAAGCTTCATACTTCCTATTGTCCCCGGTATCACTTGATGTAGAATATAGCCCATAGCTATCAACAGTGCAGTTAAAATATTTTTTCTTAAATCCATAATAAATCTCTCCTTTAATTTTGTTTATTCTAGTCCAATGGTATTCATCTGCATTTCACAACATCAAGCTCACCTCCATTTTTTCAAAAATAAAAAGCCCTTCATCCCCAAAACAGGGACGAAAGGCTACTTTCGCGGTACCACCCAAATTAGACAGTAAGCTGTCTCACTCACTCAGATACAGAGTTAAACTCGATATCCTACTTCTATAACGGGAATTCCCGGCATCGGATACTTTTTCAAAGAAAGTTCACCTAGCTTCTCACAAGTCCATTCACTACACTACATATTACCGAACTCACACCAACTCCGGCTCGCTGAAAACTGACCTTGCAGCTACTACTCTTGTTCACAGAATTTACTAATTTTTTATATATTATCATATATAGCAACAAAAAGCAAAACAAAATTTTATA
>JARBUB010000151.1 GCA_029239905.1 Clostridia bacterium | reverse complement strand
TTTTTTAACGATGACGCCCTTTTCAAGATATTATCTGACCACGGTATCGAGGATAATGATTTGGAGGACTACTCCATCGCAGGATGTCAGGAACCGCTTATTATGGGAAAGGACAACGGCAACACCACAAATAGTTGGTTGAATCTCGCGAAAATTCTAGAGCTTACTCTGTTTTCGGGAAAAAGTGCGATTTCAGGAAAACAGTTATGCTGCTGTGGTACGCCATGCGAAACAAATGAGCAGGCCATTTCACGCCTTCGGAATATTCGTGAGCTGTTTTATAGAAATGTTGATGAGTTCATTAAACGAATGGCTGACGCTGCGAATGCAGCTTGTGAAGCGCTATCGCATTCGCCCGTACCTTTCCTATCTGTTTTCATGGGAGGTCTTGAAAGTGGAATTGATATTCGTAATGTAACGGAGCAAGGTACGAGATATAATGGCAGTGGTTGTCTCATCCATGGCCTCTCGGTTATTGCTGATTCGTTTATCGCTATTGACACACTTCTTGAGGAGCGTCCACGGGATGCCTTGAGATTATTAAATTCATTGGGCTCTGACTTCTTAGATGATGAGGAACTACGGCAATATCTTCTGAATTGCGATAAATTCGGTAACAATATGTCTTCAGTAGATCAAGAAGCCGCTGATGTGGCATTTTGCATTGCGGAAAAGGTAGCCTCCCTAAGAAATTACCTCGGCAACCCATTTAGACCGGATTTTGCAACGCCTAGCACTCACCTGCTATATGGCTATTGGGTCGGTGCAACCCCGGATGGCCGCCACGCACGAGAACAATTGAATTATGGGGTAGATCCACTTTTCGGAAGTGCAGAAAACGGACTTGGCTTCCGTGTGCTTTCAGCAAAAAAATTACCCTATCATCATTTTACCGGAGGCTATGCTTCTCACATGGGGCTTGATCCCAAGTATTTCAAGGGACAAAACTATGAAGAGAAAGGACTAGAATTTAAGGATAAAATCCTGCGTCCTCTCTTCTTTTCTCAAGAGGATGAGAGCGCTGCACCCTTCTACTTATATGTGAATATTACTACACCTGAGATTTTGCGTAAGGTATTGGAGAATCCGAAGTTATATGCCCCCAGCGGAGTCTACATCATGAGAATCCACGGCACCTTTGTGAATTTTCTTGACCTTTCACCAGAGATTCAACAGGACATTATAGATCGACTTGATCTAAAATCAACAGTATGCTGAGGTAGAAATATGAATTTTATTGGCATTGACATTGGTACAACTACAATTTGCGCGGTCTGCCTCAACGAGGAGGGACGATTGCTTCAGGTCAAAACCACACGCAACGCTAGTAATATGAGTGGGCAGCCTTTTGAGGCACTTCAATCACCCCACATTATTCTTAGCAGCTGCAGACAGCTCATAGATGAAATGTCGGAACAGTTTCGAGAGATAAATGCGATTGGGATCTCAAATCAAATGCATGGTATTTTATATGTAGACAAAACTGGATTTGCAGTTTCTCCACTTTATACGTGGCAGGACGAGCGCGGAAATCTATATTATAAGGATGAAGAAACCTATTGCATGAGATTGTCTCGAATCACAGGATATCCCATGGCCACCGGCTTTGGTTTATCAACTCATTATTACAACTGCGTTAACTCATGCATACCCAATGATGCAGTGAAGCTTTGCACCATAGGAGATTACGTTGCAATGCAGCTCAGTAATATGAGCGTTCCCAAGATGCATCCGAGCAACGCTTCCTCTCTTGGGCTTTTCAATATCGAAGAGAAACAATTTAACACTGAAGCTTTAAGGAAAGCCAATATCAGTTTAAGCTTTCTACCTGAAACAACTAAGGGCGAAGAATGGGTAGGAAGAACACAAAGCGGCATACCCGTCTGTGCGGCAATTGGAGACAATCAAGCATCTGTTTTCGGCTCCATGGAGGGTGACAGCGTCATTCACATCAATATTGGTACATCAAGTCAGATATCAATTGTAAGTGAAAACATCATTCCATCTGAAGTTATGGAATGTCGCCCATATTTTTTTAATAAATACCTGCTTGTGGGTGCGCCTCTATGTGGGGGATATTCTTATCATATTCTGAAAAGCTTTTTTGATGAAACTGCGCGAATGATGGGCATGAGCCCAGTCGACAACTTATATGAAAAAATGAATGAAGCTGGGCTTGAGGCCCACAGCCATGGCGGTGATGGACTTGTAATTGACACACGCTTTCGTGGAACACGAGCAGAACCTCATCTGAGAGGAAGGATAACTGGTATTTCTTCAAGTAATTTTAGACCTGAAAACTTAATTGTTGCTTTGCTTCGGGGAATATGTGAGGAACTATATTCATGCTTCCATGCTATTTCCGATAATGTTAAGAGCCAAGATCCAATCTATGCAAGCGGAAATGGCATAAGACATAATCCTCTCCTCGTTAAGCTAGTGGAGGAGACCTTCGGAAGACGCGTCATCGTTCCAGATAACAATGAAGAGGCCTCCGTAGGCGCGGCAAAAGTGGCAATGTTTGCGATCAATCAAGCCGAGGAAATAGGCTGAGTGCTTGACATTTAAATGGTATATTAATGTATTTTGAGGAGGAGAAAAAATGAAAAGATCTCAAATCAATAGAACAATAAAGGAAATGGAAGCCCTAATAAATGAACATAGATTTGCGCTTCCGCTATTTTGCAGCTGGAAGCCTGAGGATTGGAATGACAAAGGTCATGAATATGACGAAATTCGAGATAACATGCTGGGGTGGGATGTAACCGACTATGGCGAGGGCAAATTTGACGAGCTTGGCTTCGCGCTTATAACCATCCGAAACGGAAATGTTAAGATGAGTGACAAGTATAAAAAGCCATATGCAGAGAAGTTACTCATGCTCAAAGAAGACCAATATTCTCCAATGCACTTCCACTGGGGGAAAATGGAGGACATTATTAATCGCGGCGGCGGTAATGTGTTAATTCGAGTTTATAACTCGACTCCATCCGGAAAGTTTGCAGACACTGACGTCAAAATATACTCGGATGGACGTGAATATAGTGTGCCAGCCGGCACACAGATTCGTCTTACTCCAGGTGAAAGCATAAGCATTTTTCCTTATATGTATCATGATTTCTTAGTTGAAAAGGGTACTGGTACTGTTCTATTGGGAGAGGTATCTATGTGCAATGATGATAAAAATGATAATCGCTTCTATGAAGATCTTGGTCGTTTTCCTATCTTGGAGGAGGACGAAGAACCTTACCGCTTGTTATGTACTGAATATCCCAAAGCAGAATAGCGCATATGGAATTTACGATAGCAAATAAGTATATTACAGTAACTGCAATTGAATTAGGAGCTGAGCTCCGGGAAATCAAGAGTGTAGATGGTACTGAGTTTTTATGGCAGGGGGATCAGAACATTTGGATGGGACGTGCGCCAAATCTGTTTCCATATATCGCACGTTTGACGAATGGTGAATATACCTTCAAAGGGACGCGATATAGACTGCCTATTCACGGCCTCGCACCAACAACAGAATTTAAAATGACATCCATGAATGAAGAAAAAATGACCTTTTCCTTAACCTCAAACAGCGAGACGCTTAAGCATTATCCCTTTGAATTTCTATTTGAGGTTCTGTATGAAATACGTAAGAACACCCTTGATTTAACTTATACCATCAAAAACTTAGGTGAGGACACCATGTATTTTGGAGTTGGCGCGCATCCGGGTTTCAATGTGCCCCTTGATACTTCAGAGTGCTTTGAGGATTATTATCTTGATTTTGCAGAACCCTGTTCGCCCCTGCGTATCGGATTTTCAGAAGATTGCTTTTTAAATGGCAATGATAAGCCTTTTCATCTTGATGAAGGACATATACTTGAATTAGCCCATAACATTTTTGACAATGATGCAATTGTTCTCAAAGAAATGTCAAAGAGTGTGACACTGAAATCAAAGCATGGACGACATTATATATGCATACATTATCCCGATATGAAATATCTCGGATTGTGGCATGCGCCCCAAACAAGGGCAAATTATATATGTATTGAGCCCTGGTCGTCATTGCCATCACGCAAGGGCATTGTCGAGGATCTGGAACAACAGAAGGACCTATTGACATTGCCGGCAGGAGAAATCTATAAAACTACAATCACTTTTGAATTTTATTAATTTACAAAGAATAGTGAAACAATGGAGGAAAGATTATGTTTGATTTGGTCACTTTAGGTGAGCTGCTTGTTGATTTCACAGAATGCGGTATATCTGAAAATAACCAAAGATTATTTGAACAAAATCCTGGTGGTGCGGTAGCAAATGTTGCTTGCGCAGCGTCGCGCCTGGGAATTAAAACATCATTTATCGGTAAGATAGGCAATGATATGCATGGTGCTTTTTTAGCTTCGACGTTGCAGAATATTGGTGTTAACATTGATAATCTGATTTTATCTGACGAGGTTTTTACTACTCTTGCTTTCGTTGCTCTTAATAAAAGCGGAGAACGTATATTTTCCTTTGCTCGCAAACCTGGTGCAGACACTTGCCTTAAAGCAGAGGAAATCCACCGTGACTTATTGTCACAATGCAGAATTTTTCATGTAGGCTCGCTTTCTATGACGGATAATCCTGCGCGGGAAGCGACTCTAAATGCTGTAGAAACGGCTAAACAAAATGGCGTTATAATTTCATACGATCCAAATTACCGCGAAATGCTTTGGCAAAGCAAAAGTGATGCAATGATTCATATGCGATCTATACTGCAATATGCTGATTTTGTTAAAATCTCCGACGAGGAAACAATTTTGCTGACGGATTGTGAGGATCCTAAACAAGCTCTCAAATATCTATTATCAAACGGTGCTAGGATAGCCGTTGTAACCCTTGGAGACAGAGGCGCTATGCTGGGTTTTGATGGAATGTATGTCGAGATCCCGACCTTTAAAGTACCCGAAGTTGTTGATACAACTGGAGCTGGCGATGCATTCTGGGGTGCTTTCTTAAGTCGGGTACTGAAGGGTGTTCCAATAAATGCCCTAAATATTGATATACTTACTGAATACGTGCGCTTTTCCAATGCCGCCGCAGCACTATGCGTTACAAAGCGTGGCGCAATACCAGCCATGCCAAAAGAAGAGGAGATAAGGAGCATTATTAGTAATTAATAATATTAATATACTAAGCGGGTAACGTTTTTAATACGTTACCCGCTTTCATTTTTCAATTTTAAAAATTTTATGACAGCATGATATACAGAATCATACATAGCTTTAAGAGATGTTGGAAAACATAAAATGACCAAATAATTAAATATTAATGTCTATATCGCCAGAACTAACAAGTTTTTATTAGGTGGATTAAATGAATTAAGGTGTGATTAATGATAAATTGCAAAATTAAGCGCAGAGCAAAAAGAATTGTATATGTTACTTTTTTCCTATTTTGGGATAAAAGAAATGATTTTGAAAGAAGTTTTCGGAATTTTTTACATTAAATTGTATTTCAGAATAAGCGTAAAATTTAGAATATAATTTCTATTTACATAAATTCAAATTTTGCTTCTCTTGCGTTGAGTTGTGTGATAAACTTATCACTGTCGCACTATTGTTATGGTAACTAGTTCGATGATAGCGCACCTGAAAAGTTGTGCGTGGCATTATTATATTTTATCTATAGGAGGAAAAAATACTATGAAAAGTCTATTAAATGCATGGAAACGAATAAGCTTGGTAAAACAAATAATCATAGGTTTGATTATCGGTATTATCTTAGCCGTAACGGTTCCAGAACAAGCAAAAGCAGTTACTATTCTAGGTTCCTTATTCGTAGGTGCTTTAAAAGCCATTGCACCTGTATTGGTTTTCTTCTTAGTTTCATCAGCTTTGGCTCAACATAAGGCTGGTCATCAAACTAATATGAAATCCATTGTTTTACTTTACATGGCAGGAACATTCTTGGCTGGTGTTGTAGGTGTTTTAGCAAGCTATATGTTCCCAATAACTTTAACTCTTGCAGCTGGCGTTGAGAGCATCGCAGCTCCTGGTGGTATCGTAGAAGTTATCAAAACATTATTGCTAAATCTAGTTGATAACCCAGTAAAAGCTATTTTCAATGCAAACTACATTGGTATTTTGTCATTTGCAATTCTTCTTGGTATTACATTAAGAGGTGCTGCTGATACAACAAAGACATTTATTGCTAATGTTTCTGAGGCACTATCCGATATGGTTAGAATTGTTATCAGCTTTGCTCCACTTGGAATCTTAGGTCTGGTATTTGATTCTATCGCAACAAGCGGTTTAGAAGTATTACTAGGCTATGGCCAATTGCTATTAGTTCTAGTTGGTTCCATGGCATTCGTAGCATTTGTTATGAATCCTATTATCGTATTTTGGAAAATTCGTCAAAACCCATATCCACTTGTATTGAAGTGCTTAAGAGAGAGTGGTATCACAGCATTCTTTACTCGTAGCTCCGCGGCTAACATTCCTGTAAACATGACTTTAGCTGAGAAGCTAGGCTTGGATAAGGATACTTATTCAGTATCTATTCCACTAGGAGCTACAGTTAATATGGCTGGTGCAGCGATTACGATTTCCGTATTAACTCTTGCGGCAACTAACACACTTGGTATACAAGTAGATATTGCAACTGCTATCATCCTTTGCGTATTATCAGCTGTAAGTGCTGCAGGTGCATCAGGTGTAGCTGGTGGTTCTCTACTACTAATTCCTCTAGCAGCAAGCTTATTTGGAATTCCAAATGATATAGCTATGCAAGTTGTTGGTGTAGGTTTCATCGTAGGTGTTGTTCAAGACTCATGTGAAACTGCAGTTAACTCATCAACAGACATACTATTTACAGCAGCGGCTGAATTT
>JARBUB010000150.1 GCA_029239905.1 Clostridia bacterium | reverse complement strand
TTAGCAGCTATAAAGTCAAGAGTTCCTTTCTTACACTTCTTTGACGGTTTCAGAACTTCTCATGAAGTACAAAAGATTGAAACAATCGACTATAAGGATTTAGAAAAACTTCTTGATAAGGACGCACTTAAGAAGTTCAGAGAAAACGCTTTGAGCCCAGAGCATCCTGTTACAAGAGGTACAGCTCAAAACCCAGATATATTCTTCCAAGCAAGAGAGGCCTGCAATAAGTTTTATGAAGCTGTTCCAGAAGTGGTTGCAGAATATATGACTGAAATCAGCAAGCTTACTGGCAGAGAATATAAGCCATTTAACTACTATGGTGCACCAGACGCAGAACATGTAATTGTTGCTATGGGTTCAATCACTGAATCCCTAGAAGAAACTGTTGATTACATGAATGCTAGAGGCGCTAAGGTAGGTATTATAAAGGTTCATCTATACAGACCATTCTCACCAAAATACATGTTAGATGTAATGCCAAAGACAGTAAAGAGAATCGCTGTACTTGATAGAACAAAAGAGCCTGGAGCACTAGGCGAGCCATTGTACTTAGATGTTCGTTCAATGTTCTATGATATGGAAAATGCTCCAATGATCATTGGCGGTCGTTATGGATTAGGTTCAAAGGATACAACTCCTACACACCTAAAGGCTGCATTTGAAAACTTAATGTCAGCAAATCCAAAGAATGGCTTTACGCTTGGCATCGTTGATGATGTAACTTTCCTTTCATTAGAGCCAAAGGAAGAAATCAATGCTGCACCAGAAGGAACTATCAGATGTAAATTCTGGGGACTTGGTTCAGATGGTACAGTAGGAGCTAACAAGAACGCAATAAAGATTATCGGTGACGAAACAAATCTTTATGCTCAAGGTTACTTCTCATATGATTCCAAGAAGTCTGGCGGTGTAACAATTTCTCACTTAAGATTTGGTAAGAAGCCAATTAAATCAACTTACCTAATCAACGAAGCAGACTTTGTTGCTTGTCATAACCAATCCTATGTACATCAATATGATTTGGTTAAGGGCTTGAAGAAAGGCGGTACATTTGTACTTAACTGTCAATGGAAGCCAGAAGAATTAAGTGAGATGATGCCAGCAGAACTTAAGAAATATATTGCTGACAACAACATCAATTTCTATACAATCAATGCAACTGACATAGCTGTAGATTTAGGTCTTGGCAACAGAATAAACATGATCATGCAATCAGCGTTCTTCAAGCTTGCAGATGTTATTCCAGTAGAAGAAGCAGTTAAGTATATGAAGGATGCAGTTGTTAAGAGTTACGGTAAGAAAGGTCAAAGCATAATCGAAATGAACTATAAGGCTATTGATGCTGGTACTGACGGATTGGTTAAGATAGACGTTCCAGCAGCATGGAGCAGCGCTACAGCAGAAGCAGCAGCGGCTGTTGAAGCTCCAGAGTTCATAAAGAATGTATTGATTCCTATAAACAGACAAGATGGGGATTCGCTTCCAGTAAGTACTTTCTTAGATAGAGAAGATGGTACATGGCCAATGGGAACTTCAGCCTTCGAGAAGCGTGGTATTGCTGTTAGTGTACCAGAATGGAAAATTGAAAACTGTATACAATGTAACCAATGTTCCTTTGTTTGTCCTCATGCGGCAATCAGACCTGTTCTTCTAACAGAAGAAGAATTGGCGAAAGCTCCAAAGGGCTTTGAAACAAAGAAGGCTATGGGTAAGGGCTTTGAAGCATTATCCTACAGAATACAAGTAAGTCCACTAGATTGTACAGGTTGCGGTAACTGCGCAGATATCTGTCCATCTAAGACAAAGGCACTAGTAATGGAGCCTATTGCAAGTCAAACAGAAGCGGGTATACCAAACTGGAACTATGCAATGACTGTACCTGTAAAAGATAAGCTAATGACAACAGAAACAGTTAAGGGCAGCCAATTTGCACAGCCACATCTTGAGTTCTCAGGTGCATGTGCAGGTTGTGGAGAGACTCCATATGCTAAGGTTATCACTCAATTGTTTGGTGATAGAATGATCATTGCAAATGCTACAGGCTGTTCATCAATTTGGGGAGCTTCAGCACCAGCAACACCATATTGCACAAATGCCGAAGGCAAAGGTCCAGCATGGGCGAACTCATTGTTCGAAGACAATGCTGAATACGGCATGGGTATGGCAACTGGTATTAATCAAATGAGAAATAGATTAAATGACATCATGAAGGAAGCGGCATCACTAGATATTCCTGCTGAATACAAAGAAGCATTTGCTGCTTGGATAGAAGGCAAGGAAGATGCAGAAGCAAGCAAGGCAGCATCAGCAAAAATCATGGGACTTATCGATGGTACTACTTGCAGTGGTTGTGGATGCGGCTGTGGCATAACAGATGCTAGAGCACAAGAAATCATCCAAGAAATTAAAGACAAGAAGGATTATCTGATAAAGAAATCCATGTGGATTGTTGGTGGAGACGGTTGGGCTTATGATATCGGTTACGGTGGATTAGACCATGTACTTGCATCCGGCGAAAATGTAAATATTCTTGTATTTGATACTGAAATATACTCCAACACTGGAGGACAATCTTCAAAGTCAACTCCTACAGGAGCAGTTGCAAAGTTTGCTGCTTCAGGTAAGAAGATGAAGAAGAAGGATCTTGGAATGATAGCAACTACATACGGCTATGTTTATGTAGCACAAGTAGGTATGGGCGCAGACAAGAACCAATTCATGAAGGCTGTTATAGAAGCTGAGAAGTATGATGGACCATCCTTGATAATAGCTTATGCTCCATGTATAAGCCATGGTCTAAAAGAGGGTATGGGAAGAACACAAGCAAATACAGAGCAAGCTGTTAAGGCAGGCTACTGGCACTTGTGGAGATTCAACCCAGAGCTTAAGGATCAAGGTAAGAATCCATTTATTCTTGATTCCAAGGAGCCAACAACTAGCTTTAGAGATTTCATAATGGGTCAAGTGAGATACACTTCACTTATTAAGGACTTCCCAAATGAAGCAGAAGCGCTATTTGTGAAGGCTGAAAAGGATTCTAAGGATAGATACCAAACTTACACAAGATTAGCTAGAGACTAATTAAACAATAAAATCCGTACTCGCATGGGTACGGATTTTTTTTATGTTTATATTGCACTTTTAAGGATTATGTTATAAAATAATCTTATCATGGGGCTATAGCTCAGCTGGGAGAGCGCTTGAATGGCATTCAAGAGGTCAGGGGTTCGATCCCCCTTAGCTCCACCAAAATTTAAATCTGACAGTCATAGAAATATGGCTGTTTTTTATTTTAGTAAAATAAATTTACTTTATAATTATAAATGACGAAAGATAGTTTATAACATTTGTATCAAAATATGTGCTCGGATGCAAACAATGGAGAAAGTATACAAATTTTGTTGCAGAAGTATGGAAAAAAGGCTATAATTATGGCAGATATTGCTTGTTATTTTAATGTCAAAAAAATGTTTTTTAGGGGGATATATTATGAGTGAAAGGGTTGTTAAGAAGAAAGAGATTAAATCTAAAAAAGAGACTAAAACTAAGAAGGTAAAATTGAAAAAAGCTAAGAAGATTAGTACAAAAATAGTGGCGGCTATTGTCATTTGCTGTACATTAGTAACTGTTCTTGTTGGTGGTACAAGCATACTAAAAAGCAGTGAGCTAATCAAGAATGAAGCAAAGGAGAAGTTATTGCTGTTGGCAGAGTGCAACGCTAGCAAATTCAATGTTACAATTGCAAGCGTAGAAAGCTCAGTTCAAGGTCTTGCCAAAACTGTAGAAGGCACTTTTGATATAGAGAAGGTTAAAGCAGATCCTAACTACATAACTAGTTATCAAGCGTCAATTGAGGAGATTACCAAAAGGCTTGGAGAGGTAACACAAGGTGGTATGGGCAGCTACGTATACTTAAACCCTGAGCTTGTAGGAGGCCTATATGGAGCTTGGTTCACAGATAAAGCAAATAACGGCAGCTTCGAGAAATTACCACTTGGAGAACTATCAGAATTTACCCAAAGCAATGAAGACTTTGAATGGTATTATGCACCTATACAGGCAGGAAAACCATTATGGCTAGAGCCCTATGTAGATGCAGATTTAAATATTGAAATGATTTCATATGTTGTTCCAATGTATAAGGATAAAACGCTTGTTGGGGTAGCAGGTATGGATATCAATTTTGAAACAATAAAAACTCAAATAAACGGGATAAAGGTTTATGATACGGGATATTTAGCACTATTAGATAAAGACTTTAATTTTTTAATTCGTCCGTCCTTTAAGCAGCAAGGCAATGCGAACGATGCGGTTACAACTGCCTCGGTTGCCGCAAGTTCGGCAGAAAAAGGTAACTTATCAACAGATGAAAATGGCAGCTTAAAATTTTTAACAGATGATGTTGCAAAGAATGATTCTGGAATGAGAGAATATGACTATAATGGTCTGGAAAAGGTTTTTGCCTATTCACATTTAAGCAATGGCTTTATCTTGACAGTAGATGTAACCTTGAATGAAGTATTAAGTCAAATGAATAGTCTTGTCCAATTAATATTGATTTTCATTGTAATGGGTATTGTGGCTTCCATTATTATTGCATTGATAGTCGGAAAAGTTATTTCAAAACCTATTACAAAGGTTACCCAGCTTATAAATACGACCGCAAAGCTAGATTTAAAAGATGATAATAGTTATGATTATCTTATTAAATATAAAGACGAAACCGGCTTAATGGCAAAGGCAGTTTTCGAAATGAGAGCGCATATGAGGGAGATTGTGGGCAGTCTTGTTAATCAAGCAGCAGCTACCTCAGATGGAGCAAATGAACTTGCAGAGTCTACCGGATCCGCATTGGAATCTATTAATGAAGTAACGAGAGCGGCTGATGAGTTGGCGTTAGGAGCCTCAAGACAATCTGAAACTGCTCAGACTGGCGCAGAAAAGCTATTTAACTTAGCCAATGAAATACAAGTTTCGGTAAGCAGTTCTAACAATGTAAAGTTGCTAGCCAATGAAACCAATAAAATAAGCAAGGATGCGTCCGATGCAGTGGAAAGACTGCAGGAACACTTCGACGATAATAATAGAATCACGGATGAAATAGCAAAAGACATAATGATTTTGGCAAGTAAATCCAGTGAGATAAGTGAAATTATTAATGTTATAAAAGGAATCGCGGGCCAAACGAACTTACTGGCTCTAAATGCAGCAATTGAAGCAGCTAGAGCAGGTGAACATGGAAAAGGCTTTGCGGTTGTAGCTGATGAGGTAAGGAAACTAGCCGAATTGACAGAGAGATCTGCTAGTGAGGTTGAAGGAATTATTAATGCAATACAAAGCGATATTGACGGCGCTAATAAAAAGACCAAGGATGCAATCATAATAATACAAGAATCAAATAAAGCTTTAGATGTTACTCATAAAGCATTTGATGTAATTGAGAAATCAGTCGGCAATACATTTATACAAATAGATAACCTAATTGAAAGTATTGAAAAGATAGACCAAAATAAAAATGACGTAGTAAATTCTATAGAGGAAACTTCGGCAATCTGTGAGGAGTCCGCTGCTTCAACAGAAGAAGTATCAGCTTCGCTGGAAAGCCAAGCTTCTTCCATAGAAAACATAACAGAAACAGCAGAAAAATTAAAAGTAATAGCTGAAGCTCTACAAAATGTAGTAAAGGAATTTGAAATTTAAACTATAAGTTAAATCCCTTGTTATCATTTCTTAAGATAACAAGGGATTTTTTTGATATAAAATAGGAAAGAGATTGAAATCGCTATGTAGGAGGTAAAAGAAATATGACAGGCAAAAAACTAAATGAGTATGTGCCTCTTAATGTTTAATGGAAAGATTCAATTAAAAAAAGTGAAAAACAATTATAGAAGATAAAAAACAAACGTAATGTTGGATTTTTTCTTATAATATATAGAATTCTACGTTTAAAATAATAAATTTGGGTAAACATAAATATGCAAATAACGATTTTCATTGGAAGGATGAGTTTATGGAAAATAAAAAAGTCTCAATGCATATCAATAAGGACAGAATACTGATATCAAATCCTGAAAAATATGAAAAAATTGAAATCAGAAACCTTACTTATGACGACGGAGAAGGATTACAGGGTGGATATAATGGAAATGTCATCGTAGGGTATAATAAGGATATAAAAGACGTATTCTATTTATCCTTAAATAATATAGAAGAAGATGATTTGGATACTGTCTGTGATAAGGTTGAAGAAATGTTCGGGCAGGATGATAGAATGGTGAATCTTATGATCTATAATGGTGACAGCACAATATATAGCCTAAATGAACATGAAAATGATTAGCTTATATAAGGAAGAGAAAAGTAATTTTTAAAATTAGTTGACATAATAGAGCTATCCATGATAAGATATGATTCCGGTCAAGCGATAAGCTAACCGAAAAACAGACGAGACAGAGAAGACATCATAACCTATAATATAAACGACCGTGAAAAGTCAGCGTATATTCTAGAACAAAAAAACTTTAAAAAAGTAGTTGACATAACAGTGCGATGCATGATAAGATAAGATTCCGGTCATGCGATAAGCGAGCCGGACAAAACAGACAAGATGGTAAAGACATAAAGTAAAAAATGATTAAAAAAATATGTTGACAAACAAAACGTATTTTGATATCATAGTAAAGGTCGGCTGAGAGATGCTGACAACATAATGTAAGCCCGCAGAACAAGTTCTGCTACACTTACAACATAATGAAACAGATCGTTTGCTAACGCAAGCCGACTGATTGGTCCTTGAAAACTAAACAGTATAACGAAACATATAAATTAATTCTTTTGAGTAGGTTCAAACAATTAGTTGATATCACAGTAATG
>JARBUB010000149.1 GCA_029239905.1 Clostridia bacterium | reverse complement strand
TTGTCTATATTATTTGACTACATCGTAGCATTTGGAGTATTAGGTTTAGCTGGTATGTTTAACAAGAGTTTGAAAGGTGTAATTTTAGGAGTCTTTGTAGGAGTATTAGGCAGGTTTGTTTCCAGTGTCATCTCGGGAGCAATTGTATTTGGAGCTTATGCACCGGAGACTATGAATCCCTGGGTTTATTCAATGATCTATAATAGTTCATACCTGCTGCCTGAAATGATAATATCGTACATTTTTGTCATAATACTTTATAGAGCATTTAAGAATATACCAAACTAATATAAAGGGCAATAGCGAATAAGCTATTGCCCTTTATTTATGAATGAGTTTCATATTAGTAACTTACAAATCCAGCTTCATATCACCAAATTTAATCCAGTTTTTCTTACGCATATACTCCGCTATGATTAAGGTAATGACTGCGGGAGCTATGAAATGCAATAGAATTATCAGGGGCAATGAACTCATGCCCATGGCGTCAATTGTTGCAAATTGACCTACCAAACCACTGGTACCCATACCTGCGCCTACAGGAGTGTTTTTCATTTTAAACACGGCTGAAGCAAAGGGACCTAAAAAAGCACTGGCCACAGTAGGCGGTATCCATATCAAAGGATTTTTGATGATATTAGGTACTTGAAGCATGGATGTTCCTAGTCCTTGCGCGATAAGACCGCCAAACTTGTTTTCTCTATAGCTTGCTACAGCAAAACCAATCATTTGTGCGCTGCAACCTACAGCAGCCGCACCTGCAGCTAAACCATCCAGCTTTAGGGATATTGCAATTGCTGCACTGCTTATAGGGGCAGTGAGTATCATGCCCATAGCCGTAGATACAAGCACACCCATAGGAACAGGCTGCAGCTCAGTAGCATAGTTAATCATTTGTCCCAAGCCCGACATTAAAGAAGAAATAAGCGGACTGATAAAGCTGCTGGTAAGACCACCTATGATAATTGTTGTGGCTGGAACCAGTATGATATCCAACTTCGTTTTTCCTTTTATAAACTTGCCTGCTTCTGCTCCAATTAAGGCAGCAACCAATGCACCAGCGGGTTCACCAATCTTTATTCCATAAGCGCCTGCAGCGGTTAAAAATATAGTTTGGGCACCCAATGCTCCTGTAATGATGGAGGAGAATACTGCCAAGGTCGGAGCTTTAACACCATATGCCACAGCTGCGCCAATGGCTGGACCCATAAATAGCTGTGCAGCTGTACCAAATGCAACAAGCATTGGTATGCCCGCTTTTTCTCCAATTTGCTTTAGTATCAAGCCGATTATCAAAGAAGCAAAAAGTCCTTGAGCCATGTAATTTAAAACGTTAATAGAATAACTCTTTAACGAAAATTTCCCTTCTGTCATACAATCCCTCTTCTTTATAAAATTTAGAGGTTACTTAACCCCTTGGTTTTATTATGAATTAGTTGGATATTTTTCTCAATAGTCTAATGAAAATATATGTGATTATAACAAAAACCAAAAGGACTATAGTAAGAGTCAGCAGTCTTTCCTGAATAGCCCCGTCTGCAAACATAACAGGACCTAATCCGAAAAATCCAACAATAAGATACAGGCATACAAAAATCAATATTATTAAAAACTTTTTCATTTTCCCCTCCTGCAAGTACAATATATTATATTATTTAGTATTGACTCATTGGGCCATGTAATACTATATTTAAACTAAATAATATATAAGCCATACATATTACAATATATCAAGAGAAGGAGGACGACAATGAAACAACATTTTGATAAGCCTATTTCAGATATCATAAGAAATAGACACTCGGTTAGAACTTATCAATCGGAGATCTTAGATAAAGAACTAAACAATAAGCTTAAGAAATATATAGCTGAAATCAAAGGTCCTTTCGATGCCAAGTTAAGGCTTGAAATAATTGACAGCCAAAGCTTTGGAGAGGGGTCAGGCAATAAATTGGGTACCTATGGAGTAATACGGGGTGCAAAGACTTTCATAGCAGCAGCGACTCAAAAAGAAGAATACAGTATGGAGCAGCTAGGCTACTGCTTAGAAAAGCTAATTCTTTATGCAGCTTCAATTGGACTTGGGACCTGCTGGATGGGAGGGACCTTCAAAAGAAGTCAGTTCGCAGAATTGGTTAAATTAAGAGAGGGCGAAATTATTCCTATTGTAACTCCAATTGGATACCCTGCAGAGAAAAGAGCCTTCGTAGAATCTATGATGAGACGATTGGCGGGCTCGGATAATAGAAAGCCTTGGAGTGAATTGTTTTTTGATGACAGCTTTGATAAGCCCTTGAAGAAAGAAGCTGCAGGGCAATATGCAGAGGCGCTTGAGATGGTGAGACTTGCCCCATCTGCCTCTAACAAACAGCCTTGGAGAATACTGAAACAAGGTAATGAATATCATATTTTTCTACAGGAGACTAAAGGATATGCCAATGCTCTTGGGTTTAATATGCAAAAGATTGATATAGGAATTGCTATGTGCCACTTTGAGATGTCGGCTAAGGAGATCGGGATTGAAGGCACCTATGCTGTTAAATCTCAAAAGGCAAAAGAGCTTGCAACAGAAGGGTTTGAGTATATAACAAGCTGGGTTGAAGCGTAACAAAGCATGAAAATCACTTAAATAAATAAAGGGCAATTGGACTGTTAAAACCCAATTGCCCTTTTTTATTATATACAAAGTATAAGTGTGTCTTTACCTGATTCTTTCGATAAAATTTTCGCTGGTGCTTAAACGATAGGATACCTTATCCTGATGCCTTAACTCTGTTAATAAGCCAACAAGAGTATCTGAAGGGATTCTTTCCTTGATGAACTTCCCGATAGACCCCTCATAGTAAGCTTGACCGGTTTGAGGATAATCTTCTCCATATATTCTAATTTTCATGTTTAACAATTCTACATCAATGTCTTCGTTATAATCTAAGTGTGCATCATATATACGAGCCTTTACTTTTTTCATCATACTTCCTCCTAATTTTAAAGTTTATACCGTATCAATATACCATTAATATATCCAAAATTACAATATTAAGAAGTTATTAGAGAAAAATCGAGGTGATTCACCTTTTTAATTTAAGGAATAGCTATTAAGTTATTAGCATGGTTGTACTTCACTGGCATTTCTTGCTTGATCTTTAATATACCTCCACTTGCCTGAACGATAACGGAAATATACGATACCTGCCCTGGTATATTGATCCAGGACCAAGGCAATCCATGCACCAACAAGACCCCAATGAAATATTGAAACAAATAGATAAGCAACAACAACACGGAAGATCCATATTCCAAATATTGATGCATATAGAGGATACATCGTATCACCTGAACCTCTTAATACACCAGCCAGAGAAAGCTGCGTGGATTGGCCTGGCTGAGCAAATGCTAATATCTTAAGTACCATACTGGACATGGCAACAACAGTCAAATCTTGAGTATATAAATGTGCTAATGGATATGAGAAGAATAGAAATACCAGCCCAACAGTGCAAGCTACCGCTATTGACATATGATGAACTGTATTCGCATATTTTTGTGCCCTTTCCTTGTCATTAGCACCAAGACTCTGTCCCACTAAGGTAGTTGTGGCAACACCAAAGGCCATGCTAGGCGCAAAAGCCAAGCCGCTAATATTAATTCCAATTTGATGGGCGGCAAAACCTGCTGTACCTAAACTTGATACGGTGCGAGCAAACATTGTTAGTCCACCTTGAATTACAAATTGCTCCAGTGATGCCGGTAATCCTATTGAAAAAACCTGCTTTATAATACCAAAATCCATTTTGTAAGTTTCTTTTCTAGAAATATGAATTTTGGACTTGTTTGAAATATATATGATATATAATGCTGCCAAACATGCTAATAATCTAGATATAGTTGTAGAAGCAGCCGCTCCTGCAACACCCCATGCAGGGAAACCAAATTTGCCATATATAAGTATATAATTTCCAAAGACATTTAGAAGAGTGCTGGCAATGTTGTACAGCATGGGCAACTTAGTTTCTCCAGCTCCTCGTAAGGAAGCAGTAATTCCCATGGTGACCGCTTGGAATACTAAACCTGCAGCGACTATTTGGAAATATAGTGTTGCATCTTTGACAGTTTCTGCATTTGCGCCCATAAACAAGACGATATTACGCGCAAAAACAACACCTACTATGCTTAATATGATTCCTAATAAAGTATTTACGATAAGTATCTGGCGGGTAATAGCACCGAGCTTTTTAATGTGTCCTGACCCTACATTCCATGCTACAAGGGTAGTTGTACCTACATTAACAGCTGCAAATACTGCTAGCAGCAACATGAAGGGCTGATTAGTCAATCCTATGGAAGCAATAGCTGCAGAGCTTAATTTACCTACCATAATCATATTTATCATGCCAAATAAAGTAGACAATACAAGCTCAATAAAAGCTGGCCATGTAATCGATATGATTCTTTGCCATATTTTGAGTGAATCCTTATCTTCTTTAAAATTTGGGAGAAAACGAAACATATAGTACCTTCTTTCTGATATCTTAATGTAAATTTATATGCGTATTTTCAAGATAGATCTACAATAAGATGTCTATTTAATTTTACTATTGTGAATTAATAATTTCAAATATATAATTAATAATAAGTATATGCCTTAGAAGCTATGAATAAATAAGATTACCCACAGGAGATAGAAGATGGAAATATTGCAATTGAAATATTTTGAAGTGGTTGCAAAATATGAACATATAACTCGAGCGGCAGAAGAGCTGTGCATTTCACAGCCCTCCTTAAGCAAGGTAATTGCCAGATTGGAAAAGGAACTGGGAGTTATGCTGTTTGATAGGCAGGGCAGAAACATTCACCTTAATTCCTATGGAAAAGCTTTTCTAAAAAGAGTAGAAAGGATATTTTTAGAGCTTGAGGATGGCAAGAAAGAACTAGCAGAGATGTCTGGATTGGAGCAGGGGAGGATTTCACTTGCATGGACGAGTCTTGCGTTATTGCCCAAGATTTTACAAGGTTTTCTAAAGAAATACCCAGAGGTAAGCATTAGGCAGATTATGGCCTCAACATTGGAAATGAAGCATCAGCTAGAAAGTGGTATAATAGATTTATGTATATCCTCACCGCCTATGGAAGGCCCGGGAATAATATGCAGGCCTTTATATACTCATGAGTTTTTGCTTGCTGTGCCAAGGAATCATAGGCTTGCAGAAAGGGATAGTATAGACTTGTCAGAGGTATCAACAGAGAATTTTGTGAGCACAAAGCAAGGCTATGGCTTTAGAGATATTACGGATGAATTTTGCCATAGGGCAGGCTTTGCTCCAAACATAGTATTTGAAGGTGATGTGGCAGTATCCTTGATTAGTTTGGTGAATGCAGGCTTAGGTGTTGCATTTATGCCATCACCTATTGTAAAGGATTATGCGGCAGAGCTTCCAAAGCTGCTGCGTATTAATAGTCCTGTTTGCAAGAGGACCATTGGCTTGGCTTATTTAGAAGGACATTATCTATCAAAAGCAGCTTGGCAATTTTGTCAATATATCATTGACTATTTTGAGGAAAACAAGCATATTTAAAATAATATATCAATTTATATAGAGTAAGGAAAGGGAACATAATGAATCTTTTAAGCTTAGAAAACATTTCGAAGAGCTACAGTGAGAAAGCACTGTTGAACAATATAAGTCTCGGAATAAATGATGGAGACAAAATAGGCATCATTGGAGTGAATGGAGTTGGCAAAAGCACACTACTGAAAATCGCTACTGGAGTAGAACAGCCGGATGCAGGGAGATTGATCAAAGGCAACACTGTTTCTATAGAATATCTTTCGCAAAATCCATACTTTGAAGCTGAGGCCACAGTGCTAGAGCAAGTCTTTAAGGGTGAGTCTGCACTTATGAGGCTTATAAGAGATTATGAGAAAGCAATCCAAGATCCAAGTACGCCAGGGGAAAGACTTATGAAGCTAAATCATGATATGGATAGATTACAAGGCTGGAGCTTGGAAAGCGAGGCTAAAACAGTATTAACGAAGCTGGGAGTAACAGATTTTGATGCAAAGATTGGCACATTGTCCGGAGGTCAGCGTAAGAGAATCGCCTTGGCTTCTGCACTGATAAGTCCATCTGACCTATTAATACTTGATGAGCCTACAAATCACCTTGACAATACCACCATTGACTGGCTTGAAGAGTACCTAAACAAAAGAAAAGGCGCATTGCTGATGATTACCCATGATAGATATTTCTTGGATAGGGTAGTGAATGAAATTGTAGAGTTGGATAGAGGCAGCCTGTATTTATATAAGGGCAATTATAGTGATTTCATTGAGAAGAAGCTTGAACGAGATGAACGTGAGGCTAGTAATGAAAGAAAGAAGCAGGGACTTTTCAAAAAGGAACTGGAATGGATCAGAAAGGGAGCAAAGGCTCGAACTACGAAACAGAAGGCTAGAATTGATCGTTTTGAGAAGCTAAGTGATAGTATTGTAGATATAGATGACAGCAAAATGGAAATATCAGTTGCCAGCAGCAGATTGGGCAGGAAGGTCATAGAGATTGAGAATCTCGGCAAGTCTTATGATGGAAATAATTTAATAGATAAGTTCAACTATATAGTACTTCGAAATGATAGAGTAGGTATTATTGGCGCAAATGGAAGCGGTAAATCGACTCTGATAAATATGATTGCTGGAAAGATAAAACCTGATATAGGTGTAATTGATATAGGGGAGACTGTTAAGATAGGCTTATTTTCTCAAGAGTCTTACCATATGAATGAAGATCTGAGGGTTATTGAGTATATAAAGGAAGGTGCAGAGATTCTCTCTACGGCAGAAGGGGAAAGGATTACTGCCTCACAGATGCTGGAGAAGTTTTTATTTGAACCGGCAGTACAGTGG